>JANWZE010000086.1 GCA_025054955.1 Blastocatellia bacterium
TTTTCACGGATTGATCCGCGTTGATCGGCCAAATCCGCGTCATCCGCGTTCCATGAGCTTGTTCACTTCGAGCGATTTTCAATTGCATTTAGCCTGGTTGCCCTGCATCTTGTTGCGGGCTGATGCAGGCTGCAAGCGCGCCCTAGGGTAAACTCATTCACAAATCGCTCTAAATTGGTGACTCGGTGTCTAATTTTGAGCGAACGTCACCAGAGGATTCGCGCTGGCTCCTTCCGCTGACGCTTTGGGAGGCGAACTCATTTCAAACCGCCAAACGTCCGAGCTGTTGACGATCAACTCAGTGACCGAATGATTAAGCGATTCACTCCTGCGCCACGCAATTTTCTGCGGTGGTTGAGCCATCTTGCTGTTCAGTGGCCGAAAGCGGCACAACGACGGTGCTGAACCCTGATATGCCACGTCGCTGAAAACGAGCGTCACGCAGGATGACGGCTGATGGCTCGTTGCTCTGGTATTGCACTTCGGCGAACAAGTATCGGGAGAAACGCAGCATGATTGCGCCGGCGCATGTGCCCAGCGCGCGCTGCACGAGCGGGTCGCTCAGGTTTTTGTTGTACTGTTGTGGAGACCAGTTTGCATCGGGCGGGTTGATAAGGGAGACGATCGCGCAATATATGGCGTCTGGTGTTTCAAAGATGGCGTCCCACTCAAGCGGCGTGGCCAGTCTTGGCAGGGCTGCGTGCCCACTCGTTGGTTGATCGCGCATGATGCGTTGACTTGTTGTCATGACCTGTCGCAGCGCGACTTCATGCGCGACTGCCAAGATGCCCCAGTAAGCAACGGTCATCAACAGCGCCGCAGCCGCAACCTTTGATCCATAGCGGTGAATCCCAGTCCAGCGAGCCAATAGCACGCCAGCCAGCAAAGGTACCCATAGCCAGATTGACGAGCCGGCCCGAAAGCGCGTTTCGACGACGCCGGTTTGTGATCCAATCACCAACAGCGTTAACAATCCCCATAGTCCACACCACAACACCAGTCGCCATGATGTCTGCGAAGTTAACAGGAAAACGCTGCCACCGAGGATCAGCCACAGCCAGGGGTCCACGATGAAGACGAGGTCGCCGTAATACCATGTATTATCCCACGGCGCGAATGGGCGAATCCCGTAGTTATTAGTGAAATCAAGCAGCGGGTGACTGGCCGTGCCAATCAACGAAAGCAACAGCACCCGGCTTGGCCGCGTCGGTTCGGCATCTGGATGGCGTCGCCGCCGAATCCATCGGTCGTAGCCGGTGACGAGCAGTGTCAGCCCGATGGAAAGTACAATCACGCCAAGGATCGAATGTGTCACACCGCGATGATACTCCAAGTAGGTCAATTGACCGTGCAGCATGGTGATCACATCAATGTCAGGCAGATTGGCGCTCACCAGCAGTGTCGGCAGCGCCAATGGCGTCATCCGCTCAAGTCCGGCTTTGGCCAGCGCCGCGCCGGCAAATGTGTGGCAAAGATTTTCCATCGCTTCAACCTCGCGCGGGGCGGTTGATCAACCGCAAGAAATGAGCTTCCAGATGCTTCATCAGTTGCTCCTGATTCAGTTGCGACAAAACACGGTCGTGGCCGGCATTGCCCATCTGGTAGCGAAGCTGAGGCTCATCCATCAATTGCTGGATGTGCGCGGCTAGGGCCGCCACGTCGCCCGGTGGAACCAGCCAACCGGTGACGCCGTGATGAACGATTTCGGGCACGCCGCCAACCCGCGAAGCGATGACCGGCAAGCGAAAATAGCTTGCTTCCAGATTGGCGACGCCATAGGACTCTCGCAGGCTGGGACACACGTAAATGTCGCTTTCAGCCATGCTGCGAAACACCTGCTCACGCGGCTGAGCGCCTACGAGCGTGACGCGATCAGTCAGTCGGGCTTGACGAATCAATTCCTCGAGTTTGCTTCGTTCCGGGCCGTCACCGATGATGCGATAGACAAACGAGCCGCGCAGTCGGCAGACCGCCTCAATGCTCAGGTGGAATCCTTTCTCAGGGACAAGGCGTCCCACAGATAGCAATTTGATGGGCGATTGCTCGCGCTTCGGCGGCGACTCGAGCATGTGGGCAGTTTTTAAACCAATGCGTTGGATGAGCAGTCGCTCACGCGGGCATCCAAGCCTGAGGAGTTTTTCGGCTAGATACTGACTCGGCGTGCAGCACAGATCGAATGCGGTGAAGACATCGTCGTAGACGCCGGGCTTTTCTTCAGGCAGTAACTCGACATCGTATCCCCAAAAGGCGACAACCCAGGGCACGTCCAGATGGGGCGCAAGAAAAGCGAACTCTTTCGCTGTTGTGCCGAACTGGCAATAGATCACGTCTACGGTGTGTCGAACCAGTGGGATCACTTTTTGTAAGTGGCGTCCGAGCAGAAGGCGAAGTGGGATCGCGGGGCTCGCCTTTCGAGCCCGGCGCATCAGCGCGGCGGGCAGGTGGCGCGCGCCATACAACCAGCGTTGCATGCGTCCGCGCCATGGTCCCGGCGTGTAGTGAAGATACTCAGTGCGCTCCGGCAGTTGATAGCGGTTAACATCGTCATGCACCGGTTGAGCGCGGTCCGGTGTCCAGAAAGAAAGAATGACCACCTCGTGGCCCAGATCCAGAAAGCCGGTGATTTGATCGAGGATGAACGTTTCCGAAACGCGCGGGAAGCACTCAACGATGAAGGCAATTTTCATATCGCATGTTCAGCATGTGATGACCGCCAGGAAGTCAATACAATGAGGCGCATAATCCTCGCGTATGAAAAAGTTGCCAAGCGATAACTTCATGTCAGCGGGTTTGGACGGCGGTTCAGTGGCCGGCGGCGGAGTAATGGCGCTGGCTCGATACTGGCGCAAACGAGCTTGCCATGACGGTGGCAGAAGCCGACGGGCTACTGCGCCCAACGGTCGTCGCACATAGACGTGATACGCATCCTGCTTGACTCGTTGCGTCTCAAGCGCAAAGCTGACCGCGTCGCCGCAGATTGAGTACAGACGAACATCCTGAAAGACCCGGCGCAACAACCGGCGGAACCCGCGATAGGAATACTCGTGAACGTGTTCGGGATTCCAAGGTTTCTGAAAAGGCAACAATCGGATGGCCCGATTGGGCGTCGTGATTAGCAAGCGCCCGCCAGGACGCAACACTCGCGCCGCCTCCCGCAGAAAGCCAACAGCATCGTTCATGTGTTCGATAACTTGAAACGACAAGATCACCTCAAACGAATGCGCCTGCAATGGCGCGTGCGCGATGTCCGCTGCCAAAAAACTAACTGATGACGCTCCGTTCAGGTAACGACCGCCTAAGCCGCGCAAGAGTTCCACGTCAATGTCCATGCCGACATAGTGAGCGTATGATTGGTTGAAGTAATCGAGTCCGTAACCGGTGCCGCACCCGATTTCCAGCACGCGTTTGCCAGCGACGAACGGTTTGGCAAAATCGTATGCCTTCAAGCAGCGATAGAAGAGCAACTGATCGAAAAGATCGGCGTCAGCGTCAACGGCGCGAACTCGCTTTATCTCGACCATAGCTTCACTCCATTCACTGTGCACGTTCTTAAAAAATAGATGTTGGCGATCAAATTGGCGACGGCGCACAGCACCACTGCCCAACAAACGCCCAGTAGACCAAATCGGGACGCCAAAGGATAGATGAATGTCGCCAGGACGACAACTTGAATGAGCCCGATTTTGCTGATCGTATCGGAGCGTCCAATAGCCATCAACAGACTGCCGTTGACGCCAACAATCGCGCGCAGCATGCCGAACAGGCAGAGCACTTGAACCGCCGGCACAATCGGAAGCCACCTCGGACCAAACAGAATCGTGACGATGGGCTCCGCCATCAGCAGCAAACCGAGACCAAGCGGAATCGTCGTCAGCGCGACCAGCTTCAAGGTTTTCATGTACACTGAACGTAGCCGGAGCGGATCATCTTGCAATCGGCTATAGCCGGCCAACGTCACTGAGGAAATCAGGTGGCTGATGTACGTCGCTGGCGTGTTGGAGAGAAAATAGGCTCGCGTGTAATATCCCAGCGCCGTGAGTCCTAGGAATTTGCCAACAAACGCATCGTCGCCTTGCGTGACCAGATAGATCAAGATGTTGGATAAAAAGATGTGCCGCCCAAACTGAAACGCCTCTTTCGCGATCGTTGCATCAAACGCCAGTCGCGGGCGATAAGGCGCGAGTCGGTAGCCCATGATGACGGTGGTCACTGAGCTGACTAGGTGAAACATCACCAACGCCCACACATTTCGCATGACGAGGACGAGGATCAAACCGATGACGGCGTTGAGCACGTTGACGATCAATCCGTAGAGAGCCGGTTTCTTAAATTCAAGCTCCCGGTTGAGCAACTGCACGCCGAAATTATCCAGCCCGCCGATGATGAATGACAGCGAGATAACGCGCAGCAATGGAATCAGCCGCTCATTCTGGTAGAAGCCGGCAACCAGCGGAGCGGTGACAAACACGAGCAAAGCGAGCGCCCAACCTCGTAGGAATTTGATTGTCCACGCTGTGTTCAGGTAGCGCGTAATGTCGCCCGGTCGCTGGACGATCAGCACATTTACGCCAGTTTCGGAGACGACATTCACGCCAGCCAGCACCAGCGTCACCACTCCCATCAGTCCAAAGTCATCGGGCTGCAGGAAACGGATGAAAATGACGCTGCGGATGAATTCAGCAGTGGCCGCGCCGAGCCGTGACAGACCAACCCACATCCCGCCGGTCAGGAGGCGGCGCCGTAGCGACTGGCTCCCGCCCAGGAGGTTGCTTATCGTTCGCCGCATGACATCAATGGCATGTACCTCTAGGCTGTCTGGGCTTGGCCGGCTCTCCACTGACTCGTGTCGAGAATAGCCACGAGGATCAGAAAGACGAGCGCATTGGACGTGATCTGCAAGTTGAAATCCACCAGGCTATGCGCCAGCAGGCCAATGCAGCCGACTGCCGCTGCCAGGCCAGCCGAGCGTTCCCACCGGTCGTTGACCGTTAGGACCCGTTTGATCAGTCGGGCCAGAGAGTAAAGAAACGCTAGGCCAAGCAGCCCGCCGATGATGCCCATCTCAGCCACTCCTTGAATGTAATCGTTATGAGCGGCATTGACGAAGAAATAACCGGTCGAGGCGTCGTAATGGGGGAACACAGTGGGATATGCGCCCGCACCCACGCCGAACACGGCATGCGCTTGTATCATGTTCAGCGAGCTTTTCCAGATGGCAGGTCGTCTTTGTTGCAGGATCGGTCGTGATTGGTTGAATTGGTCGGCCAGCGAAAGTCGGCTCGTGATCGGTTCAGCGCCAATCCACCACGTCGCTATGACGATGGATGCTACCAGCAGCGCCGTTCCACCAACGTAGCGCCACCAACTTCCGCTGCGCAGGCTGATTTCTCCTCGCTGCTGTTGTTGACGTTGTGACCAGGCGTATTGCGCCAGAATGGGCAGAAAGAGCAATTGGGCGACCAATGCCATCAGCCCGCCGCGCGAGCCTGACAACAGAATCGCCGTACCCATCACCAACGCGCTGAACCCGTAGACGATCCAACGATCACGCTCAACTGCGCGGCCTAAAACGAGCAGCAACGGCAGCGGCAGGATCAGCTCCATGAAGCCAGCAAAATGATTGCGATTGACAAACGGGCCGAAAGCATCTCTGGCAAAATCGCTGGGACGGAACCATAGGATTTTGCCATTGAAGGTCAGCTTATTGAAGATTCCCACGAGGGCAACACACAGGCCCACCACGATCAGTGCATTGACCAGAATCTGGAGCCGGCGTGGCGTGTAGAGAAGCTGACTTGCCAAAAAAAAGTAGCCGACCAGAAGGCTCCACTTGGTGATGGCTTGAAGCGTGGCCGACGGATCGAGACTGATGCGGTGTGATTGCCAAAGCCCACGATGAGGCGAAAAGGGCAGAGGAACAATCTGCACCAACCCAAGCGCCAGCAGCATTAGCAAGACCCACAGGATCGGCGTCATGCGCACAACCAGCTTCTTGATCGCTGCCATGTGAAGCGCCCATAATCCTATGAGCAGCAACAACCAAATGGCCAACACATCAATGGCGTAGAATTCCACCGAGCCAAACGGCCACGGCGACGCCACGCAGGCCAACACGAGTCCGCCAAAGGCCAGGCGGTCAAAGAGGGTGACCTGATGAGCATCGCTCATCGGGCGTAGCTCAGCTCGTGCTGTATCCTGAGGCAGGGCATTCATTGAGCAATCAGCCTGAAGTCATCAAACCAGACGCGACCCGCGATGTAATCATGCAGCGGATTGACCGGTGTTCGCACAATCCGGATGCGCACGACGCGCGTTTGAGCAGGCGTTGAGAACGAGATGGATCCCATCGTCCATTGATCGGGATTGCCCAGTGGCGCAACGGCCCGAAGGCGGTTGGCATCATCAGGGTCAACAACTTCCACCATCAAGCCATTGCGAGGCAATAAGCCTTGGGTTTGATAGAAAAATTCCAGCCGGTACGCCGTTGACGCATTCACAACGACATCATGAGAGAGATTGGAAAGGCGCACGCCGTCTGTTTGTCTGAATTCGATGCGCAAGGCACGCGCGCCTGAGCGTTTGACTGTGGCATCCGGTGAGGTCGAGACGGCCGCTGAGTTTTCCAATCGCCAGTCCAGAGGAGCATCCAGCAGATCATGCTCAAAGCCGCCATTCCACAGCACCAGGTCTTCTGCAGGGATTGAACCAATGCGGGCGCGCATGATCTGATGCCAGAGCTGCTGGCTGTCCTCCCACCGGCGCTGCTGCCAGAGCTGCCAGACAAGCTGGAGGCCGGTTTTGATTCTCAATGTTGAATCGGTCAATTGCTGCCACAGAAGAATGGACTCGTTGGTGTAGTTATGCCGGCTCAGAAACGTGATCACGTCAGCGCGAATTTGATCCGAGCGCACTTGTTGCCCCAGTCGGCTCAGCGTTTGTGGGTTGCCGTTGGTGGCTTGCCAGAGGACATCGAGCATGTGCATGGCCAGGTCTGGATCGGTTTCAATCAATCGGATGAGCTGAGTGACGCCTTCGTCCATGCGATCCTGACGCAGTAGGAAGTTGGCATAGCGCCACTGTGGTCGAAAGTAGGTGGGCGCCAACGCCATCGCTTTTTGATAAGCTTGCTCAGCGGCGGCCAGTTTGTTTTGCTGTTCCAGAGCTCGTGCCCAATCGAGCTGCAAGTTGTAGTCGAACGGAGAGAGTTCAACGGCACGTTGCAGATGCCAGGCGGCAGCATCAGGATCATGCTGCAACGGGTCGAGCAAGTATATCAATCCCAGCTCTCGGTGAATTGACGGCTCGTTGGGCAGGATACGAACGGCCTGTTGGAGGGCGACGGTGTTCTTATCTAATGCTGCGATGGCGCGTCCGCGAAAGTCGTCGGTCAGATATTTGAGTCCCCAGCCAATGAGCGCGAAACAGAAGACCAACCAGATGCCGGTACGCCAGAGAGAATGCAGTGGAACAACAACAAGGTGATGTGAGCGAGCATGGTTCATGAACAGATGAAACGATACCGGAGGCCACATCGGCTGGCGGGGCACTCGTCTAGCGTCGCGGGCTGGTCGGGCTGACCGGCTCTGTTGTATCGCCTCCTGATGCTGCTAACGCCACCGGCAGTCCGGCGCCGCCAGCCAGCAGTGGAATTAACAGCGCCCACAATGGCAATCTCAGGGCCGTCACTCGTTTGGCTGCTGGTGGACAGTTATTCAGACAATTGGGCGTTGGCCGAGCCTGGATGTAACGGTCTGTATCTCGCTCACGGCAGGGCGCGCAGTTGCACCGCTGACTCGATTCAGCCAACATGCGGCCATTAGCATTTTCGTTGACCCACGGTTGATTGGGATTGATCAGTTTGAGCAATCCGGCATCGGCTTGATCGTTCATTGAGTAGACCATCGCGTCAATCAGGTTCTTGGTTGTCAGCGGTGTTCCTGGTGGGAACTGAGAGGCCGACCCCTGATAGAGAGCGACGGCTGCCGGGCCATCATGAATCGTGTTATCGGGGATCACCAGATCAACGCCGCTTACAGCCGCATTCCCTACGATGAAAAAGCCATTGCTGTTGGTTGTTCGACCATCCAGATCATAGGCGGCGTAGACTGTGTCCGTTTGGCCATCGTACAGCACCAGCACCATGCCATTCAGTGAAGTATTGCCAAATCCGCCATCATAAAGCTCAATGAATTCCATTGCGTCATAGTCGCCTTGATGAGCGTCTACTTCGCTGATTAACACGCGCTGACAAGGACTGCCGCAGGGCCTAACAACGGTTCCTTGAGCGCTGGAGTAACGCGCGCCTGCCGGAACCACTGTTGAGCGATGGTTGAGCGCGATCCGCACGGGTCGGGTAATCGCTTCCACTTCCGTGCCGCCGGAAGTAACCGTAACCAGATATGCGCTGTCTGCGTCCGCGTTGACCGATAGCTGAGGCGTCAGCAGCTTCGTGGGGGTTTTTGATCGCAGCGTCAACGCGCCGCGTGAAAGTCTGGCCGTGAGGTGGCCTTCTTCAATGATCAGTCGCAGTCGTGTGCTCGGTTCAATGGATAACACGCCGGCGCCACGCCGCAAGTTGACAACGGCTGTTGCGTTGGGGAATGTCTCGATTTCGCTCTCAGAGAAGATCGTATTTCCCGACGCGGCTTTGATGCGATTAACGGTTACATTGCCGGAAATGATGACTTCACCTAAAGCAGCTTGGGGGAAAACATCCAGTGGCATGAACGTGCTGATGAGGCTCACAATCAAAACAACAGAAAAACCCCCGCGGTAATTCATCTGCTTGTCCTCCTGTCACAATAAAACCACACCCCACTGGCCCAACTATCTCCCCCTTGTTTGTGAGGCTTGATAGTATTATCAGGACTGAGCAAAGTCAAGTGTGGTCTCGATGAAGCGTTAGTGACAGACAACCTTTTGCTTGCAGCGGCGGCTGTCTGAGCGACACAGGCTGCGGATGCGTCCTCTTGAATTCACATCTTCGCGTGTGCGCTTGTGCTCTTGCGTCTTGCAGATGGATCGTGACGTGTTATAGAATGCGGCCAGACATGTGGGGGACTCAGGTTGAGGTCAAGGGGCAAGTCGTTTATCGGTTGTCTGACAGCTTTCACAGGTTCCTCATGTGATCGTCAAATAGATTAGAGAAGAGGGGTATTCATGATGAGAGACGTCTCCAAGTTGCTTGTTGCAAACATTGTGCTCAGCCTGCTTGTGGCTGGTTTCCGGCCGGCTGTTCCGGCGGTGGCGACCGCGCAGGACCCGTGTGCCGACCGCCCTGAAGTATTTCGTGTTGCCGGGATGCTTCCTGGTACGGCTGCTGTCACCTGTTTTTCGGGCTACATCAATAACAATCCTGGTCAACCCCCCGACCCGAACGGACCGGTCGTCGCCTTGATAGACGTGCGTGATCCGTTTAGCAAGGGAGCAGTTCTTGGTCGGAATTATCCGGCGCCGATGTATCACAATCTGATGCCGAATCCGACCAACAATCCTGCTGATCAATGGATCGCGCGAAACCTTGGGCAGGTGTTTGGTGTCACGCTTGATGATGCTGAGCCGCCCAACATTTATGTCACCGCAACGACCGTGTATGGTCGGTTCGCTTTTGGATTGGGTGGGCCGGGCGCTGTCTACCGGTTGGATGGGCGTACCGGTCGTATCAGTGTGTTTGCTCAACTTCCCAACACAGGACCGGCGTTGGGCAATATCACCTATGACCATACCAATCAACAATTCTTTGTGTCGAATTTTGAAGATGGGAAAATCTATCGAATCCGCGATGTTGGTGGGACGGGTTCGATTCGGAGTTCTTTCGATCCGTTTAATCCAGATGATGGAACCGCCGGGTTTGCTCCACTCGGAGAGCGCCTCTGGGGCGTTGGCGTATTCCGTAATCGGTTGTACTTCAGCGTGTGGCGTGAAGACAAGATGCGATTGGCGGCCAATGCCGCCAATGAAGTGTGGTCCGTCGGATTGACGGCGAGCGGCAACTTCGATTCAAGCACGTTGCGCCGTGAATTTGCCGCGCCGGAGCTGCTGGCGAACAATGGCTTAGGGTTAGGCTACTCCAATCCGATTTCAGACATCACGTTTTCTCCTAATGAGCCTAGGATGCTAATTGCTGAACGCAGCCGCACAACCGGCCTCGATACCGGAACACTGCTGCCGCGCGGCTCCGACGCTCACGAATCGCGCGTCATTGAATACGTGCTGCAAAACGATCGGTGGGTTCG
Organism: Blastocatellia bacterium; assembly: GCA_025054955.1. Taxonomy (NCBI): domain Bacteria; kingdom Pseudomonadati; phylum Acidobacteriota; class Blastocatellia; species Blastocatellia bacterium. Next base: position 10,236 of record JANWZE010000086.1, read on the forward strand.
TAGCCAGGCCAACTTCTTCGTTGGGAATCATCCAGGCCGATGTTCGAATTTTGCGCTACCGGTGTGCGACCCAGGACGACACACTAATGCGGCTGGAGGCGCCAGCTATGATTGTCTGGGCGATGTGTGGGTCACCGGTGATGCCCTGCGGTTTGAAGAACCAATTGCTTTCAATGCGCCGCCGTTGGGCAGGCAAGACATTTATGTCTATGGCTTGCAATGGACGCCGGGCAGCGGCAATGGACCCAATGATACTGATCCGCTGACGCCGGGGTTCCAACCCGCGCCCAATGCCGTTGCGCTAACCAGCATCTTTATTGATCTGAATTGCCAGTTTACAAAAGACGATAAAGTTCAAATCGGCGACGTTGTGGTTTACAACATCCAATGCCTCTGCGACCCGTAGCCTCGCCGCCGACTCCTAATCCGCCCAGAGCGCAGCGGATTCTTATGACGTTTTTGCTGCGCTCTGGGCCAGTTTCTCCGAATTTTCTGCCGTGCCGATAACAAAACCTGGTCTCTGTCCGTATGATATGCTCTCGTGTCTATGATTGTTGACGTGGAGCAAACAGCCTGCTATAAGTGTAGCCGCCCGGTAGACAACATCAGGTTGGCGCACACGCTTGACGCTTTGTTGTAGACACGATGACATGCACGCAATTTTCCATGGAGGTGTCATGAACCACAGCAAGAGCAAGAAGCATCAGCAGGGGTCCTCTGTGCCCATGCTATTGGGATTATGTTTGACATTGTTCAGCTATTTTATCGTGATCGGGCAGGCGCAACCGACGCCTCGGTCAATTGACTTAGCAATGGGCGCTGACATGTCGGTTTTAGGCATGGAATCAGGTGAACCGCTTGACACGGTCTCGCCGGGAACCGTGAGCGGCGCCATGCAAGTGCTCTCAGTTGACCTGAATAACGACACGGTAGGCGATATGGTCATCGGATTGCCGTCGGCCAATGCGCCGGCAGGGCGAACCGGCGCCGGGCGAGTCTATGTGGTGTTTGGACGAGCTGGGCAGCCCGCGGGCGCCATTCGTGATCTGTTTATGACGCCACCCAACATCATCATCTATGGAGCAGCGACCGGCGATCAATTTGGCGCGGCGTTAGCCGCTGGCGACGTCAATGGAGATGGCGTCAAAGACTTGATCATCGGGGCGCCATTTGCTGACGAGCCTTCAGGGAGTGCCAATCCTGTGCGCCCGAATGTCGGCAAGGTCTACATCATCTTCGGCGGCCCGAATGTTGGTCAGACGGCGATACGCGACATGAGTCAGCCGGCCAATACGGGAGGCGCTGATGTGACAATCATTGGATGGGGTGGTGAACCCAATGCGATGATGATCCGAGATGATGCCGACCGCGCTGGCATTTCGGTCGCCTCGGGTGACATTAACGGGGACCGCGTGGATGACATCATTGTCGGCGCGCCGGGCAATGACGGGCGTGATGGGCGGCGGCTGGATGGCGGAGCCGTCTATGTGTTCTTTGGTCAGCGAAACTGGAGCAGTGGCGCCGTGCGTGATGCTGCCATGCCGCTGCCGGCTGGGGTGAATCTGTTGATTTTTGGCCGGGCTGTGAATTTTCCGGGTCGTGGCGATATCGGTGGAAATTTGGGACGCGTTGTCGCTGTCGGTAACATCGCTGGCGATGCAGCGGCCGACATCATTACCTCTGCGATGATCATTGATATTCGGAATTTGGACCTGGGGCCAGGCGAGGTCTACGGCGTTGTTGGTTCAACAGCTTTATCTACTACACAGGCGACGGTCTACGATGTGACCAGCGGCAGTGGCCGCTATGGCGGCTCACAGCAGCCGAATTTCACGATCTTCGGCGCGGATGCACAAGACCTCTTTGACTGCACGCTCGCCGTTGGCAACCTGAATGCTGATGGGTACGAGGACATCATCATCGGAGCTCCGCAAGCTGACGGGCCCAACAATGGCCGGAGCGCCGCCGGAGAGGTTTATGTGATCAATGGCGCGATGACCGTTGCCAGTCGCAACTTGGCTCAAACGGCCGCTGACGCGACCATCATCGGCGCGTTGGTTGGCGACCAGCTCGGTTCATCGGTGGCGCTGGGCGATGTTAACGGGGACCGCATCAAGGATCTCATCCTTGGCTTGCCTCTTGGTCAAGGAGCCGCGTCGCAAAATGCAGCCGGGCGCGTGCATGTGCTCTATGGCGGCGCCGGCTTCATTCGGCCCACGCGCGACCTGCGGGTCGAAGCTCAGGCTGCGGACATGACGATCTTCGGCGGCGGTGTCGGCGATCAAATTGGCTCGTCGGTGAGTGCGGGCGATGTTAATGGTGATCAGATCGAAGACTTGCTCATTGCCAGCCCCTTTGCCGATACCTGCACGGCCGGTCAACGTCCAAAAGCCGGCGTCACCTTTGTCGTCTACGGTAGGCGTTAAAGGGCGGCAGTTTGCTGAGGGCGTCCGCGCTGACCGGCTGCACCGGCCTCACCGGCGTTCTGTTATCTGTGTCCTGAGCATGACGTGCTGCGGTCTGTAACAGAAGCCAGCATGGATCAGCACTCAGCAGCGTAGCTGGTTTGAACCCTGAGGAGTAGCGTTTCAGCTCTGTTCTGCATGGAGGATTCATGTTCAGGAAGTTCGTAGTCGCGGTCGTCACATGTTTTTGGTTGATTCAATCTGGTGTCTCGTTGGTATCAGCTTCATTGCCGGCAAAAGTGGACCTATCGGTTGCTGGGGCAGCGGATCAACTCATCTACAATGCCGACAGCGGCGACGCGCGTTCCGGTCAACAGGTGTGGCAATCGGTGGCCGCTGGCGACGTCAATGGCGACGGCGTCAAAGATATTTTGGTGGGCGTTCCCTACGGGCAAGGACCCGATAACCGCCGACAACTGAGTGGAGAAGTCTTGATCTTCTTTGGTCGCGTCGGCGCCGATACCATGACGACCGTTCGAGACGCTGCCAGACCATCTCCACCGCAAGGAACAGGCGCCGACGTGATTGTGTACGGCCCAAACCGATCGTCATTCGGACATTCGATTGCCTGCGCCGATTTCAACGGAGACCGCGTTGATGATTTGCTGGTCGGCGCGTTCACTGCCACCAAGCCAGCCATCGGTGGGAGTCAGCAAGCGGTGTTAGCCGGCGCTGCTTACGTGATCTTGGGGAGCAGTATGCTCACGAGCAGGACTCGGATTGACTTGGATCAGAGCAATGCTGCTCGCGCCAACGTGAGAATCTATGGCGCTCATGTGACCTCGCTCACAGGCTATGCTGTGGCCGCCGGTGACCTCAATGGCGATGGACTGGCGGACGCCATTGTCGGGGCGCCGGGAGCCAATAAGGCCGGCATGGCGCAGGCGTTTGGAGCGGCTTACATTTTGCTGGGCCGCGCTTCGCTTGGCGGCGTGGTAGATTTGGCTATCGCGCCCGGTCAGGCCTCTGGTCCGAGCGCTGTTGTGTTCGGTGCAGAGGCTACCGGTCGGACGGTGGGTGATCAATTGGGCGCGGCGCTTGCGGCGGGCGACGTCAGTGGTGATGGCGTTGACGATTTGATTGTCAGCGCTCCGTTGGCCGATGGGCCGCAAAATCAACGACGCGATGCTGGTGAAGTTTATGTGATTGCAGGTGGGGCTGGTTTGAGTGCTGGAGCTGTATTTGATCTTGCCACTTCTTCATCTGCTGTATTGATTCTGGGCGCGGGAGCTGAGGATCAAATCGGGCTGTCGTTGGCATCGGGTGATCTCAACGGTGATGGAATCAGCGATCTGATTATCGGCGCGCCCATGAAAGACGGGGCTGCCGGTGATGACGTAGGAGCAGTTTATGTTGTCTTTGGTAGCCGCGCGTTGCTGGCCGGAGTCACTCGCGATCTTCAATCGAGCATGGGCGGGTATGACCTGTTCATCACTGGGCCTGGCCGGAGAAGCACATTCGGTCAGGCTGTTGCCGCCGGCGATGTCAACGGCGACCGGATTGCTGATCTGATTGTCTCGGCGGACGGAGCCGCCAATGAGAAGAATGTGACGAGCGGCATTGTCTCCGTCGTGTTTGGCCGCATGAGCGGCGCAACAGCCTCGAACTCAGCGTCGCTTGTGCAGCCGACCGGCCCTGATGTGACCATTTTGGGCGTTGATGAAGGCGATCGGCTGGGATTTGCGCTGGCTGCGGGCGATGTCAATGGCGACAGGATCGCGGATGTGCTGATGGCTGCGCCGGGAGGTGATGGACCGGCGAACAATCGTTCAAACTGCGGCGAAACCTATGTGGTGTATGGTGAATCATGAGCGCCGGGCGGTCATCCCCGATTGACCGAGCGGATTTCGTCAATGAATGAGTTGAAGTTGTGAAGAAATCGCCCATGCGCTCCGGGCGCACCACGTTGGATGAGAATGCCTTTTCGTTAGTGTGTTTCGCGGGCCTATTTCCCCGTGGGCCTATTCCCCAAGGAATCACCCTTATGCTCCTCGCTCGCCACGAAGCATGAAAATGGTTATCTCCAGAGGGGCGCCGTCGGCGCTTGGCTCTGCCGGCGCACTCCAAGAGAGAGTCAGGAGCGTATGAGGATGCGTTTTGGAGTGCGGTGGCAAGCCCGCGGGGCGCGACGCCGCTTTGGTCTGGTGCGGCGTGTCAGGGCAGAAAGCGCCGTCGGCGCTTGGCTCTGCCGGCGCACTCAAGATAAAGTCAGGAATCGCCCATGAGCTCTGCGCTGACCACGAACGATGGAAATACAATTCTTTCGTGAGCTTCGTGTGTTTCGTGGGCTATTTTCAGAGGAGCGATGGCCTCGATCACGGATTGATTTTTCCTTTTACTTCCTCAATCGTGCAGAGCACATCGTAGTTGGCGCAGAGTTTCACACCCGTCGGTTTCTCCGGCATAGGAATCTCCGCACTGGTTGAGCTATTGCCTGTGATACGCCCTGTCAATCGCATGGTGCGGCCTTTGCCGAACTCAACATAGATCGGCAATGGCATGACGAAATCAGGGGAGACATTGCTCTGTTCAATTTTGATCTTCAGCACTGGCTTTCCGCCGGCGCCGGCGTCCACGTTGTATTGGAGCTTGTAATGCGGCAGGTCAGTGCCGTAGACCCACTGGTTGAAGAACCAATCCATGCGGCCATTACCGGCTTGATCCATGTCAGGCGTCATGTGTTTTTCAACGATACGTTTGAAGTCTTCAGTTGAGGCTGCCTGGTGCAGGTGGGATTGCACAAAATCCCGCATCATGGCGATGAAGCGGTCGTCCTGGCGTCCGGCCGGCGCCCTGGTGTCCATCATCATCATGCGCAGCATGTGGAGAATGAACGCGCCTTTACGGTAGACCAAAAACGCGTAGGCGCCGGCTGTTCGCGCCGTATCCATACGGCTGCCCAACCAAATTGGAGCCACATCGTTGGGTCGCATGGAGACATTGTTAAGCCCGAGCGGATATTTTTTGGTGATGTAGTTGTGTTCTTCTTGCCAGAATTTCAAGAACCGTTCTTGCCGGCGCTGCGGATCTTTGTGGAAAGCATATTGCAGGTAGAGCGAGGCAGAGAATTCGGCGAATCCCTCTGAGAGCCATTGATCGTGGTACGTTTTCCAACTGACCAGGTGACCCCACCATTGGTGTGCGACTTCATGCGGGCCGACGACATCCGTGAACTTGGTCACCGTTGCGCCCATGCCTAACACTTTCCGTTGCGTTGCGTCGAGGAAGGCGATGTAGGGCATGTAGACGAGCATCGGCCAACTTTGTCCGAAAAATGCGGCAGGTTGCTGAGACATGACGATGCGGCCATAGGGATTGACGCCGAAATATTGATTAAAAATTCGGATGGAGTTCAATGCCTCAACCAACGAACTATTGGCCAATCCGGCGGTTGACAAATTGCCGACCGGCATTTCTTTGCCGATGTCTTCTTCTTTTTCCATCTGCTCATAGATTTGGCGTATTTCTTTCAGTTCATTAGGCTCATCTTTGTTGGTGAACACACTGATTGTGAATCCTTGGTCTTGCCTCTCCAGCACGCGGAAGTCGCCGTAGTTGAATCCGGCAACGGCCAGCGGAAATTCGCTGATCCACTGTGAGCAGGCGTATTTTCCATCTTTCCATTCCCGGACTTTTTTTCCGGTAGCGACCATTTGCAAATTGGACGGAATCCGAAACGTCATATCAAACGTCGCGCGGTCGCCGAACGTGGTTTGCCAGTTATTGGGATACCAGGTGTCGCGGCAAGCCGGATTCAGGATGTAGTTGCCGCCGCCGCTATCTTGCACCGCTTCGGGTCCGCGATACTCGATCGTCAGCGTGTAGGCGCGTTGTGTGAGAGCTTCAGGATAAACGACGCCGAATGCGCCGCCTTCTTCATGCTCAACGTGAATGAATGGAAGCGTCGCCCCATTGTCATCCAGCACGCGACTGACGCGGAGCCGCGGGAAGAGCGCCATTTGAATCAGGCGCAAGCCCGGCATGCGAGGCACAAACGTCACCTGAGCGGAGGCCGTCAGTTGTTCGTTGCGTTCGATCAATGAATCAATGCGAACGTGGGTGATGTCATACTCCAGATGATTTTCGTTGGATGAAGCGGTGCCCCGTTTGTAGTCGTCTTCAAAGTGACAGAGCGACCAGATGCCTTGTGTATTGCGGTCGTAGCTGATGAGCGCCACTTCCTCAGGGCTCGGCAGATTCGGAACGGCTCCCAATGGGTCAACCACGTAGATCAGCTTCTTGAGCTTCTGGCCTTTGATGAACGCGGTGAAGAACCCTTTGTCTTTTCGTGTGGGGGTGTAGAGGTCTGAGAGAATGCGCAATTCAATGGTCGCGCGCAGTTGGCGGCGGAGTTCGCGTTGATGGTTTTTGAAATCATCTTTGACGCTCTCGGGCGCAGGTCGGCTCGCCGGAGTCAATTTCGTCTTGAGTTCATCGAAGGTGGCATCGGTGAAGTAGAGGATGAGTTGCTCAAACGGCTCGTTGATCTGTGTCGGGTCTTCAGCGTCCTGAAGCAGATGGCGTAGGAAATTGCGATCGGTTTGAGTTGATGGTCGCATGGTGAATCGCCCACGCCCGACGAACACGGCGCCGGTAACGCGCTCCATGACCGGATTGAAGAAGTAGAATGTGCCTTCATCGAAGCGGAATCGTCCGACATCCCGTTTCAGTTCAACGTTGGAGGCAACCATGGAATTATCGCTGAAGCCGATCTCGCGCAGTTGCGTGAAGATGGGATCGCCGGGGGGCTTGCCGCCCACGTCAATTTGTTCGATCAGGCGGGCGATTTGTAGTTTGATGTCAACCGTCAGTTTTTGTCCCTCACGGAGTTGAACGACCTGTTGCCCGCCGGAGTCCATGCCGGGGGCCCAGGCGCGCAGACCGTATGTGCCCGGTCGCAAGCCGGTGAAAGCATAAGCGCCCTTGCCATCACAGAGGCTTGTTTGAGCGGCGCCCGTCTGTTGATTGATCAGCGTGACCGTTGCCTGTGCAACGACAGCTCCTTGCGGGTCGGTGACAACGCCTGAGAGTTCCGAAACGACAGTTCCGGCAGTGCGGTCAGCGGCCAACGAGGGCATCAAAAGGAGGCCGATGAGCATCAGCGATTTCAGTTTCATAAATCTACCCCCGCTCTAACATGAGCGCGGAAGTATAACACACCATCCGACGCCCACAAGTTTGCTCCCTTTCGACATTCCCGCCGATGAGCTATCATTAGATGCCCTGTATGCAAGTTCGCTGTCCTCAATGTGGCAAGCAAACACCCTGGGAAGGCAACCAGTTTCGCCCGTTTTGTTCTGAACGATGTCGGCTGATTGATTTAGGCAAGTGGGCCGATGGTCAATATGTGATTGCCGGTGAACGGGCAAGTTCGTCGGATGTCCCCGGCAAGGAGCAGTCGGATGTGGATTCCTCATTGATTCATTGAGGCAGGGCTATGATGCAATCGGAGCGTCGAGCGTTAGAGTCACGTTCATCCACCTCGACCCGATGGCTCGCGGCCATCGTGGTGGTGGGCATGATTGCTGCGGCTGGATATTTGATCTTCAGCCGCGAATCCTCGTTCGCGCCGTCACGGGCAATGGTTGACGGATTGCCGGGAACGATTGGGGTGGCTCGCGCCGCGCCTGATTTGCCGGCGCGAACGCTGGATGGCCAACCGTTACGACTAAGCGAGCTAAAAGGAAAAGTTGTCATCCTGAATTTCTGGGCGACGTGGTGCGCCAGTTGTCGGAGCGAGATTCCGCACCTGGCCAGCCTCGCCGAGAAATATGGCAAACAAGGCGTCGAGGTAGTCGGTTTATCTGTTGAAGACCCAAGCGCTGACCGAGACAAAGTGCAACGATTCAAAGAGCGGTTCCGCATGGGGTACACGGTGGGCTTCAGCTCACAGGAACTGCTGGAAGCCTATGTTGGCCCTGGTCAGCAGCCCATTCCGCAATCACTGGTGTTTGACCGGCAAGGACGATTGCAAGCGCACCTGGTCGGTTTTGATCCACGTCGTGATCCACCCCGCTTGGAAAGCCTGATTACACGCTTGCTGTGAGGTGGTCTTGTCGGACGGGAAGCGCGAGTGTTATAGTACAAAGCGATGCGATTGGGAAAATTCAAACTGCCGACTGAGCCGCGCGGCTGGCTCTCGCAATTGACGCTTGCTGCGGTGTTCATGGCGCTGCTGTTGGGCGGCATTGGTCTCCTGTTGACAGTTCCCGACCAAGAGCGAGCGGTCATTGAAATTATCACCGATCCCGATGGCGCCACCGTTCAAATTGACGGCACGACGATTGGTCAAACACCGATTCGTTACTTGCTCCCGGAAGGTGAACACGAAATCATCATCTCCAAGGATGGCTACCAGGTAGTGAGTCGCCGTATCTTTGCCGAAGCACGCTCGCTCACCGGTAACAAGTACACATTTGGGTTAGTGCCTACAGCGGCGATGCTCGCCGGACAGGAGAAGGCTGAACGGATTCGCACACTAAAACGACAGATCGAAGAGGCGCTCAAGCGCGGCGACTTTATCGTGCCGGAAAATGCTAGCGCCTGGTATTACCTGAATCAGCTTCAGGAATTGGACCCCTCTGACCCGATGATCGGCAAGCTTCGTGAAAGCATTCGCCGGTTTCTCAAACAACAGGCCACGACTCCCCAACTGCGGAGACACTTGTCGTAGACCGATCTTCAGGGAGTAGTTTGTTTGCGAAAATCGCCGACGAGCATCCCTGTGTCGGAAGCAGAGCAGCCAGAGCACTCGCTCCCTGATCAATGAAGTCCTTTGCGCTCTTGGCTTCTTAGTGAACGTGCGCCATACGGAATCAAGGCTCGATGATCGTTGATGGTGTCTTCTGAGCAAACGCTAGCATGATGTCGCCGAGGTTTAAGTGAAGTGTTCGATCTTGTAGGCGCAGAGCGTGTATGAGATGCGTGAGGATTTTGCCGAGCGGAGGACTCATTCGTCTCAGACGGTCTGTGAACAAGCGGACGCTCATGGGCTTGCCAACAGATGTGATCTGAAGCGGGCGAAAGCCTGTCAGCTCCAGCAAGCGACTCAACGTGTGCGGCGTGAAAAAGAAGTAGTGGTCAGGGATCAACTGTCGCCACCGCGTCTTTAAGAGTCGAAACCAAATCGTTTGAATGTTAGGCGTCTCGATGAGTAGGATGCCGCCGGAGTTGAGCAGCCGATGAACCTCGTGCAACGTTTGACGCGGCGAATCCAGATGCTCAAGCACGTGGAGCATGACCACTACATCAAACCGGTTGGCCGGGTAAGCTGCTTCGGGCAGTGTGCCTGTTGTGACATCGAGCCGATGGCGGTCGCGGGCCAGGGCGCTGGTCTGAGGATCAGGCTCGACGCCGGCCACCTGGAATCCGGCCTGCGCCGCCAATTGTAGGAATTCGCCTGTGGCGCAGCCGATTTCCAGCAGGCGGCCATGCCGGATGAACCGTTGTAACCGCCGCAGCCGATCAGCAAACAGCTTTTCTCGCCAAGGCCCTTCAGCCGCTTCAACTGATGCGTCAACCAGGCCAAGCGCCTCAACACGCGCGGCCAGCGCCCGCGACTTTCCTTGGTCCGTCGTAGCGAAGGTGAAATCGTGGCGCCGCTGCCCGACATACATCAAGCCACACTGTTGACAACGCACCAGCGGGCCGTCGAGTCGTTCGCAGGTGAGCACAAGCCTCGCCTGAGTGCTGCCACAGAGGTCACAAGGCCGAATCATCACGGCACAGTTGTATCGCACGCTGGGACGAGATTCAAGACTCGTAGGCTTTGAGTACCAACGCAGGCAACCGAGGGGCGGGGCCTTGAAGGAAAAGACGGCGGGAAGAACAAGCCACAACGCCGCATTCGATAGACCTTGTCCGCATAATGCCAAAATCGTCTCGTGAAAAGACACGCTGCTTGTGCGCCACCTCTTGCACGCCTGGCAGCGATGAGCCAGAGCCTCACACGTTTGCGATCTCTGGCGCGCTGTCTGCCATCTTGAGTCTTCGAGGGAACTTCACTACACTTTCCGCGTGTCAACGAGTGACATGACTTGGAGGAGATGCAAGTAGTATGGCACGATCTCGGCTCAGCACCATCGTTCAAGTGACAGGTATTGCGCTGGCCTGTGTGTTCGTCTTTGGCGCAGACCTCGTCTGGTTAACTGATGAGGCGCCGGCGCAAGATCAAAATAGGATCATCATCGGGGCTCCGCTCAGTGGCGATGATTGGCCTATTGGCACGTCGCAATCCATTCGATGGGCAACGAATTTTTCGCCGTCGCATGGTTCGTTGTCTGATGTGAGAATAACGGTGGAATTACTGGGCGAGGCCGGTTCACAGGAACTGCTGCTGGATGATGGCGAGCAAGATTTGTCATTCGATCAAGGTGATCGGATTGTGGTGTTGCGGATCACGCCGCCGAGCTATCCGGCGACGTTGGAAGCGATCCGCGTGCTTGTGCCGGCGATCACAGGGCAACCTGAACGTGAACGCGACATCACGCTCTACTATTTCGCCGACGAGCAAGGCAGCGGCTCGCCGCCATCGCCGCAACGATTTCTGACCCAGCCGGCGCGTGTCCGAACCAGCGGCAGCTTCACCGAGATTCGCGTTGAGCAAGCCACGCTGCCCACCTTACGGCAGGGCGATTTCTACATCGGTTATTTGATTGAGGCACCGACAGGTGGATTCGTTTATCCGATTGATCGCGATAATACGCAGCGCCGCACCTTCATTGCGGACCGAGGTGGAGACCAGTTTCGTGATGCCACGTTTCCTGATCCCAATGGATTTCAGGTTTCCGGCAATCTGATGGTTCGCGCCCGCGTCAATGTATTGGCCACCCGCATTCCGTTGACGCCTCCCGGCGGCGTGCCCAACACGGGTGAATTCTGCTGGAAAGTCAGGTTGTCGGAAGGCCAGGAACCGATGATGGGATCGGAGCGGCGACCGGCTCGCATCAAAGTCTCGGCCACCATCAATGGGCAAGAAGTGGCCAGCAGCAACGAAGTGCAATTTAGTATCAGCCGGGCATTGCAATCCATTCGTGTGACCTCACCATCGTCCGGTGAGATCTGGCGCGATCAAGAGGAACGGATCATTCGCTGGGATGCCGAACGGTTGGTCGGCGATGTGCGCATCGAATTATTGCGGTTTACCGATTCGGCCACGCAACCTTCAGAAGTCTTTTGTTTGTTCGATGGCGAAGACGTATTGGCCAGGCAACGCTCCTGGCAGGTTGGGCAGCGCACGCCAGGATTCTACAAGATCAGAGTCTCCAGCAGTCTGGATCATCGCATATTCGATGACAGCGACTTTTTCGTCATTGATCAACGCGCCAAACGGTCGCTCACCTGGGAAGATTGGGCCCCGTTGATGCCACAAGGCGGCGACTTGGCTCTCTCGGCTTCAAGCGCGGGCACGTGCGGCATTCACTTTGTGCCCGATGCCTCTGGCGCTTCGCTTCAAATTGTCGCGCCCAATGGCGGCGAAGTGTTTCGGCCAGGTGATCGCGTCAATATCGTGTGGGGTTCGCAAAAGCTTCGCGCGGGCACAAAGGTGCGCATTGTCTTGTTCGATTACACCAAGAATCCGGTCGTTCAAGAAACGCTCTTTAGTGGCGTGGAAAACACGGGCTTGATGGTCTGGACGGTGCCGTTCCGTTTGTCGGAAGCGGTCAAGGTCGGCGTCGTGAGTGAGTATAATCCCAATGTGGCGGATGTCAGTGATGGCACTTTCTCCATCGGCATTCCCAATCAAGGTCGGATTCGAATCCTGATGCCTGATGGCGGCGAAGAGTTTCAGGTCGGTCAGGAAACGCGCTTGGTCTGGATCTCTGAAGGTAATGATGTAGGCAGCCAGGTGCGCATTGATATTTCGTTCGACAACGGGATCAGTTGGCGCGTCTTGTGCAACGACGTGCGCTGCACGCAGGCTGCCAATAATGGAGATTTTCGCTTAGGTCTCAACTTCCCACCGAGCGATTGTGTTAAAGTGCGTGTGGTCAGTCGCAGTCGTCCACAGATTTCAGATACGTCGAATTGTAGCTTCCGCATCGTCCCGCCGCGCCCGCCTGATCCCAATGCGCCTAAGTGCCCACCGAAACCGCAGCGATAACCTGCTGAAGCGCGGGTTGCGCAGACTGAACTCCAGCGGCGGTCATTGCGGGAGCGAAGGACGCTGGCGATGATCTGATTGAAGCGCGGGTCGCGCGGATTGACCGGATCAGTCCGACCCGCGCTCTGTGCTCATTCTAAGTAACGTGACAAAAGTTCGTGGCGTTTTTCGAGTGCTGCGACGTGTCGCAGCTTTGACCGGAAAGCGGTGACACGTCACCGCACGCCAAAACGTCCCGTCCCTGCAAAATCTCCCAGACCTTTTGTCCATCTCCTTAGGGAGCCGTCTACTTACTCTGAAGCAGGGCCTGATAGAGACGCTCTGTTTCTGTCACCATCCGTTCTTGGTTGAATAGGGCTTCAACGCGGCGGCGACCGGCCTGCCCCATTATCTGCGCCTCAAGTGGATTGCGCGCGAGCCGGAGCATCGCGTTGGCGAGCGCCTGCGGCTCGTTCGGTGCAATGAGCAGTCCCGTCTCGCCATCTACAACGACTTCGGGGATGCCATCAACGGCGCTGGCAATGACCGGCTTGCCGGCAGCCATCGCTTCTAAGATGGAGAGCGGCAATCCTTCAAACCGCGAAGGCAAGACAAAAACATCGAATATACGAAGCAACGCCGGAACGTCCCGCCGATAGCCAGTGAAAATCACCTCCTCGGTCAGATGTAGCTCACGGGCTAGCCGCTGCAACGCCCCGCGCATCGGGCCATCGCCGACAATGACGCATTTGAGCGAAGCAAATTCCTTTCTAGCAATGGCGGCTGCTGCCAGCAAAACATCGTATGCTTTCTGAGCGGTGAGTCGTCCCACAGCGCCAATAACCATGTCCCCGGATGTCAAACCGAGCGCGCATCGCGTCTGTTGATCATCCACTCCTGCATCGAATCGTCGTAAATCAATGCCGTGATAAATCGTCACTGTGCGATGTGGATCAAGCTTGTAATGCTTCAAAGCCACTTGCCGGTTCAATTCTGATTCAACAATCGTCATGTCAATGTACTGTTGAGCGAGCAGCAACATGGCCTGTCCTTTCCAGGTAAAACGACGTGGATCGAGGGTCGGCAGATGATTGGTAGTCACGATCACAGGGGCGCCAGCCCATTTGGCAGCGATGATGGCGAATCGGCAGGAGTAGGGGTCAGGCATGTTGACGTGGAGAATATCTGTTGGGTGCCGGCGCAGATGTTGCATCAGGCTGATGAGCTGGCGAGAGTCAAACCGTCCGGCGCGGCTTGCCTTGCCCGTTTCAAGCACGTGAACCTGGATGCCAAGTTGAGCCATCCGGTCGAGCAACGGAGCCAACGCCTGCTCATCAACGCAGACGAATCGAATGTCGTACCGGCGTTGATCCAACCCACTGATGAGCAAGTAGAGGTATTCTTCGGCGCCGCCCAGCTCGTGCGCGTCGCTGAAGTAGGTAAGGCGAATGCGTTCGCGCTCAGTTGTTCGTTGTTGCTCCTGCGTCACGCTCACTACCTTATGATCGTTATGCTTTTCTGGCGTAGACTTCAATTCCCAAGCAGTAGTCAGCCGGCGCATGCAGCAGTGTGTGATAGAGTTGAGCTGGCATCAGGGCAATGCGGCGAGTGATTGAATACATCCACCAAAAAGGCGAGCGTTTTGTATGAACATCGCCAAGCTGCTGGCGCAGCCGCTCCAGCCAGCCTTGCAGTGGTCCGGGCAGGTGAATATCCGGTGAAATGAACGTCAGCAACACAGGCTGAAAGCCGCATGCGCGAAGCAATCGCGTCAACGTTTCGGCGGTGAAAAAACTCAGATGCTCAGGCGGCTTAAATTCTCGCCATTGGTCGGGCTGCCGCCGGGCGCGAAGATGGCCGGTGTTGGGCGTAGAGATGGCCAGCAAACCGCCCGGTTTGAGCAGCCGATGCGCTTGTTGCAATTGACGGCGCGGGTCCACCACATGCTCAATATATTCCCACATGGTGATGACGTCGAAGAGGTCTGATTCAGCAGCAAAAGCGTCGAGGCTTGAGTGAATCGGTTGCCCCAGCAACGCTTCAGCCGTCATGACGACGGCCGGAGCGATTTCCACGCCCTCAACGGACCAGCCGCGCGTCTGAGCCACATGCAAGAAATAGCCGGCTGCGCAGCCTACATCGAGCAATCGGCCAGGCCGGCAGTAGGTCTCCAACAAGCTTAATCGAGCTGAGGCTTGCTGCTCGATCCAGGGTCGCTCGGCTGCGTAGTCAGCGTAGCCGTGCGCATCGGCGCTGTGAAAGTAATTAGGATTTTGGTAAATCGCCATCACGCATTCGGCGCTCGGTGGCGGATGGACGTAGATGAAGCCGCAGCGTTGGCAGCGGACGATGTCGTATCCATTCTTGTGCAACACGTGATGAGGTTGATGTTCCAGACAGACAGCGCAGCTCATTGTCGCACCGGGCGGTTGACCTGATAGTGGTCGAGTTGATCCACCAGGTGTTGTCCAATCGCTCTCCAAGCATATTGCTGCACGTGTTGAAAAGCGGCTCTGCTCAGGCGCTCGCGCAGAGTCGCATCCGAGAGCAAATAGACGACGGCCGTGGCAAAATCATTCGGCGTATCAGCAATCCAGATGTTTTCCATGTGCGTGTAATCGAGCCCTTCAGCTCCTTTCGATGTTGAGATGACAGGGATACCATGCGCCCATGCCTCCAGGATTTTGATGCGTGTGCCGCTGCCATGTCGCAGTGGGACGACCATGACGGCAATTCGATTTAGGTAAGGCGCCAGATCAGGCACAAAGCCCGCCACGCGAATTTGCTCATCGCTCTGGCACTGTTGAACCAGTTTTGGTGGAGCGCCGCGCCCGATGATTAAGCATTGAGCATGGGGAGCGCGTGGTTTGATCTGGGGCCAAATCTCCGTCAAGAACCATCCCAGACCGAGCGCATTGGGCGGATAGTCGAGCGAGCCAATGAAGCCGATAATCGGCAATCGGTCGGCAGATGCCGGTTGCTTGGACAGGTCCACTTCGATGCCGTTGGGAACTCGCAGAATGGTCGTCTGAGGCGCGAGGCGTTGAATGTCAGCAGCATCCGATGCGGAAATGGCGAGCACCACATCGAAGCGGGGCAGATAGGTTCGTTCATGTTTCTCGGCGGCGCGCCAGTAGCGGTAGAGCGCCGGTTTGTGATACCAACGCGCCGGTTGCTGATAGTATTGGCGCCAGAGGTTTGAGTTCACGTCAACAGCATCCAGCACCGAGAGCGCGGCGCGATTCGGGCTAGCGCGGATGTCGTCAATGTAATGAGCGATCCAGGAGTGCTCCAGCACAATGAGGTCATACGAATTTGTTTGCAGGTGATGACGCACAGCGTGACGGACCGGTCGCTCGGAGAAGCGATCCATCAACGGATTGACGCCCCGGAGAGCGCGTGAGAGATTCCTCCGGATGAACGCGCCGAGGGTCTTTGCATGATAGGGCAAGCGAATGACGTGGACACGCGCGCCCATCGCTTCGAGCGCCGCTTCTGCTTCAGGCTGCGGTTGCTCACTGAATGTCAACAAGTCGGCGCGATAGCGTTCGGTGAGCGCGCGCAGCAGATAGAAGCTCCGTTGCGTGCCACCACTGATGGGCGGGTAAGGAAACTCCGGTGAGATCATCAGTGCGCGTGGCTGTGGAGCCCTCATGTGGGTGGTTCTTCTTCGTTCAACTGCCGGCGAAAATCGTTGAGTTGCTCGGTTAATTCTTCGAGCGCGCGTCGCAGCGCCTGAATCTCGTGTTCCAGTTTGATGATGCGATCATCATCAACCAGAACGGCAGTCCTCATCGCTTCCGCGCCAGTGACTCGTTCCTCTTTGTCAAAGCTTGGCTCGCCGGATAAGAGATGAGCATACCGCGATTCTTTCTGTCCTGGTTGACGAGGCAGCTTGACGACCAACGGCTCATCGCGGTTGATGAGGCAATGGAGCGTCATTTCCACGTCATTCAATTCCTTGAATGGAAAGAGTCGCTGAGCATGCCCACGCAGCTCGCCCAGTGTTTGCGGACCGCGCAGCATCAATTCGCATAAGACAGCCAGTTCGGCAGCCGATAAGCTGAATGCGTATGCCAGTCGGTGCTTGATTTTCGGAACGCGACCTTCGCTGGTGGTCGTCCAGGCCAACTCTTTTTCGCGTAGTCGGTCAAGGGCGGCTAGCACCGTCGTTTCGTCAAACGAGGTCACCGGATGACGATTTGATTTCTGATTGCACGCTGCGATGAGCGCGTTGACTGTTAGCGGGTAGTATTCAGGCGTGGTCATCTCTTTCTCGACCAGCGCCCCCAGGACGCGAACTTCAACAGCATCTAATGTGACATTCATACTTTCGCTACAACGGCGGGCAGTATATACGTTCCACAAAGGGGCATCAAGAGTTATACCACGAAGGAGACATCAAGGATTATACCGATTGCCGACGGCGTATTGCCGACGGCGAATTGCGGATGGGTAAGACGCAACATGAACAAGCCACAGGCAACTGATCACGGCGCTCTCGAAGGTAATAGGAATTAAATAGGAATTATCTAAGTCGTGGTGTGATGCTTGATCGGCTCAAGCGCGTGACGTAAACTCAACCAGCTTTTTAATGATGAGTCGTTGGAAAATGAACATGTTCTCAGCGATGGGAGCGCTTCTGTGCGGAGCGATCGTAGTCTATGCGGTCTGGATTGAGCCGTACTGGATCGAAGTGACGCATCATCGAATCAGCGCCCCATTATCGTCGCCGTTGAAGCTCGTCCACCTGAGCGATATTCACGCGCGCGATGTTGGTCGCCGCGAGCGGCGGTTGGTGGAGATTCTCCGCGCCGAGAAGCCTGACATAATCGTGATCACAGGCGACACCGTCATCAGGGGGTACACGCCGGAAGGTTTGAGCCGCGTGCTTGAACAATTTGACGCGCCATTAGGAATTTGGTTCGTGTTTGGGAATTGGGAGCACTGGGAAGGCGCGCCCATGAATCCGTCATTTTATGAGGCGGCCGGCGTTCGTTTGCTGCTCAATCGAGGTCAGCTTGTGCGGGGCGATGTATGGCTGGCCGGTTTCGACGACCTATCAGCCGGGCGGCCCAATATGCAGGCGGCGCTCAATGGTCGTCCGGCAGATGTATTCACCATCGCTCTGTTTCATTCGCCGGCTTATTTCGATCAAGTTGCAGGCCAATGTCATCTGGCGTTAGCCGGCCACACGCATGGCGGGCAAGTACGATTGCCTCTGTTGCCGCCGCTGTGGTTGCCCCCTGGTTGTGGACCTTATGCCGAAGGCTGGTATGAACGGAATGGATCACGTCTGTACGTGAGCCGTGGCGTCGGGACGGCCGTGGTGAATGTAAGGTTTTTTTGCCGGCCCGAAGTAGCTGTGATCACCATCGGCCCAACTCCTTGAGGTTTGAACGTGTGTGGCAGAGCGGTTGCCGCTGGAGTCGGCAGCTTGACGGAGCAAATCGCCGTTTGGGGCTATCGTTCCTTTTCAACCCTCAGGATGTTCCACTGCGATAGAAGTGAATATGTGCTTTCTCCAGCGTGGCCAGTCCTTCCTGAATTTCACCGTCAATCAGGTCGAGGAAGGCTTCTAGCTTGTCGCGCGTGTCAACGATCTCGATGATGATGGGCATGTCTTCAGACAGACGCTCGATTTTGAACGTGTGAATGCGACTGTGCGCGCCATAGCCCATGATCCCGCGCAGAACCGTCGCGCCGGCCAATCCACGTTCGCGGGCTTGTAGTACGATCCATTCATAAAGCAACTGACCATGCCGTCTATCACTTTCACCGATAAAAATGCGGAGCAAGTAACCTTCTTGTGGAAGCATCATGCTGTCATCCCCAAATTGTATGCGCCAGCGCGCGCCCGCCCCATACGGCCGCCAGCCCAACCAAAACATGGGCTGCAATGTTGATCAAGGCATAAGAGTTCTCGCCGTCGCGCCAGAGGTTGATCGTTTCGTTGCCAAACGTTGAAAACGTTGTGAAGCCGCCAAGCACGCCAATGAACACGAATGCTCGCGCCTCAGCCGTGAACAGACCACGCGCCTCAACCAATTCAAATAAGAGACCGATCGCAAAACAGCCTGTCAGATTGACGGCCAGCGTGCCCAGCGGAAATAGAATGTTTTTCGCCCAGTCTTGAACGAAGCCGCTCACGACGTATCTCAAGATTGAGCCGATGAACCCACCGATGCCGACAAGCAATATCCTAGTCAGATTCGATTCTCTCCCGTTACGTGGTGGAGCCTGGATTTTATCCCAGCGAGTTCAGCAGAGACAAGTCATCGCGGTTTTGCCCTCCTCTGAAAGAGTGGCACAGGCATTCCTGCCTGTGGCGTTTTCATCGTTTCTCTCGTGTCGTCCCGCACGACATGAACAACTCCTCTGAAAATAAAATAGCCCACGAAACACACGAACCTCACGAAAGAATGTCTTTTCATCGTTCGTGGCGTGCTGTTTCATAGGAGCGATTTCCTTGAAAATAGCCCACGAAACACACGAATCTCCCGAAAGATTTGTTTTTTCATGGTTCGTGGCGTGCGATAGCACATCGGCGATTCCTCGGAGAATCGGTGTGGCGCAAGTTGGCAACTTGCGCTACGTCTCTGTCCTCGTTCGTGGCGTGCTTGGCAACGCGAGCGATTTCTCTTGAAATCCGCGCCACCCGATGAAAAGCTCCAACGGATAGAGAATCGTGGGTACTTCTCATCCGTGAAAGCAGTTCATTCTATCAAGACGGCGCCGCCGGCCAGATGAACCAATCCGGCAGATGCGCGATCCGTCTCGATACGGCTGTGCTCCAGCGCATCTGCCGGTGAAGCAGGACTACTGCGTTGATTGCAATTGGTCAGGCCAATCATTACAATGCCTGTGTGTTGGATTATGAACAGGATCGTTTCCCACTATCGTTTGGAAAAAGAGCTGGGGCGGGGCGGTGGCGGAACGGTGTACAAGGCCTACGACCTGACCTTGAACCGGGATGTAGTGGTGAAATTGCTCGCTCCTGATCTGACTGCCGACCGGGAATCCCGCGCGCGATTCCTTCGAGAGGCGCAGTTAGCCTCGTCGCTCGATCATCCGAACATTTGCACCATTTATGAAATCGGGCAAACGGAGGATCAGCATTTCATCGCCATGCAGTATGTGCCGGGACAGACGCTGTCGCGGTTGCTCGACGGCCGGCCGTTGAGTCTTGACAGTCTGTTGTCTATTGGCTTGCAAGTGGCTGATGCGTTGGCCACGGCGCATGCTCACCACATTGTGCACCGCGACATCAAAGCTGCGAACATCATTGTCACGCCGCGCGGGCAAGCCAAAGTCTTGGATTTCGGACTGGCCAAGATTGTCTCCGAGAAGCGGAGTCCGTCGGATGTGGAATTGACGCGGATGGGCGCTTCGCTTGGCACGCCGTCGTATATGTCGCCGGAGCAGGCGCGTGGCGAACGTGTTGATCATCGAAGCGACATCTTTTCGTTTGGTGTTGTCCTCTATGAGATGGCGACTGGACAGAGTCCGTTCAAGCGAAGAACCCCGATTGAGACCATGAACGCTGTCATCAATGAGCGGCATCGTCCCGTCAGCGAATTGAATAAAAGCATTCCGCCGCCACTGGTAGCCATCATTGATCGAATGCTGGCCAAAGCGCCGGCCGAGCGCTACCAATCCATGCAACAAGTGGTTGAGGAGTTGCGCGCCGTGGCGCAGACCTATGGGCGTAGCGTGGGCATTCCTGACGGCGTCTCTGTGCCGTATGTGGTGCCTCAACGGCAGTCAGCGCTTGGCGGCGTCGGACGTTGGGTCAAACGGTTTCTCAATCGCGAATCGCGTTCGGGCGCGACATCGAGCCGAATGGGAAGATCGGGCTTGCGCGTGACCCAGGCGGCTGCCGATCAGTTGCCGGAACCGACCATCGAGACGACTCAGGCCGCTGTGACCTTCATGCACACCGCGCCTTCGATCATTGTGTTGCCGTTCGTCAATATGAGCGCCGATCAGGAGAACGAATACTTCTGCGATGGCATGACCGAAGAGCTGATTGATGCGCTGGCCAAGATTGATGGACTGCGCGTCGTCTCACGCAGTTCGTCTTTTCAATATAAAGGTGTCGCCCATAACATCCGCGAGCTGGCTGAACAACTGAACGTGACGCACGTGCTCGAAGGCAGCGTCCGGCAATCAGGTTCGCGCATTCGCATTACAGCCCAGCTCATCAACGCAGCGGATGGGTATCACTTGTGGTCGGAAAAATATGATCGCGAGATGGCCGACGTCTTCTCCGTTCAGGATGAGATCGCCGGGAAGATCGTTGAACAACTCAAACTCAAGCTCACGACCGAACAAGCTACGCAATTGATGAAACCTTCGACCCACAACCTCGAAGCCTACACCTTGTATCTCAAAGGGCGATTCTATTGGAATAAGCGAACCGAAGAAGGGCTTCGCAAGGGTATCGAATGTTTTCAGTCGGCGATCGCCACTGATCCTAATTACGCGCTGGCCTATGCTGGTCTGGCTGATTGTTACAATATCCTGGCTATTACCGGCGCCGACCCGTCGAGCGACGCCTTTCGGCAGGCCAAGGCGGCGGCGCTACAGGCATTAGCTCTGGATGAGCGTTTAGCTGAGGCACATGCCTCGCTTGCCCTGGCAAAAACATTTTATGATTGGGATTGGCCCGGCGCTGAACAAGGATTCAGGCAAGCCATCCAGTACAATCCTAACTATCCAACAGCACACCAATGGTACGCCGAGTATTTGTCAGCCATGAGCCGATTCGATGAGGCTTTAACGGAAATCAAACGAGCGCTCGAACTAGACCCGCTCTCACTAATGATCATCACCGCCGTTGGGCTCGTGTTTTACTATGGACGGCAATACGATCAAGCGATTGAGCCGCTCCGCCGTGTACTGGAAATGGACCCGAATTTCCCGCCGGCGCTGCGCGTGCTGGGCTGGGCCTATGAGCAAAAAGGGATGATGGAAGAAGCCGTCGGCCAGTATCAGCGAGCCGTGAGCGCATCGGGCGGGAACGTCAGCATGCTGGCTGATCTGGGGCGCGCCTACGGGTTGATCGGTTGGCAGGACAAGGCCCAGCAGGCGCTTGACGAGTTACAACAGATCGCTCATCGGTGCTACGTCTCGCCATACGAATTTGCGTTGATCTATGCTGGACTGGATGATAAGGATCGCGCCCTGGAAAAATTGTACGAGGCAGCCGAGGAACGCTACTGGCTGATGGTCAATCTCAATGCTCATGCTACGTGGGACGGCTTGCGCGATGAGCCGAGATTTATTCAGTTGCTCAACAGGATGGGATTGGCATGAACTGGTCAGTGTCGGTCGCTACCGTCGCCGTTAGCTGAACGCACAGCATCTGGGGGCACAATCGCCCTCCACCTATTCATGCTGAGAAGGCCCATCACCAAGTAATGCCGGCAAACGCCTCCACCGAAGAGAGCCAGACACGTCCGGGAACTGCCAGGCACGACGGCTACTTCGGTTCTGCTGGCTTAAAATCCAAACTGGCCGAGTTGATGCAATAACGCAGGCCGGTCGGTCGAGGACCATCATCAAAGACGTGCCCCAAATGACCATCGCAGCGGCTACACACGACCTCAATGCGGTGCATGCCATAGCTGTAGTCGTCTTTCAATTCGACCCTGCTCTTATCAATCACGTCATAGAAGCTCGGCCAGCCCGTGCCCGAATCAAATTTAGTCTTCGAGCTGAAGAGCTCCTGCCCACAGCCGGCGCAGACATACGTGCCCGGTTCCTTGTTATTCCAGTACTTGCCGGTGAAGGCTCGTTCTGTGCCTTTCTCGCGCAGAATGTGATATTGTTCAGGCGTTAGAATTTGTTTCCATTCTTGCTCTGTCTTCACAACTTTCTCCTTGGATGTCACTTTTCTTTTTTGTGCTTCAGCAATCGCTGGTGAATGATCCGGTGACGCAAACTGCGCGCAACCGGCCATGATGAGGCTCGCGGCGAGCCACAGTAAACGTAATTGCATAATGCTCTCCTTGCTGACTCATTGCAACTGGAACGTGGCAAGTTTAGCACGTTTGCCGTGATTGAGGCAGTGGTAAGATGTGAACTCACCCACCGGCAACTGAGGTGTATCGAGCATTTGTGGCGTCGGTGTGTCAACAAGCGGGCGGGGGCCCGTCTGGCTTTCCAGGCAGCACAAGCTGGCAACGGGCGCAACCGTGTCCATCAGCGGTGATGATGATTTCGTCCGCGCTGCATTCTTCGGGTCAGTTAATCGAACGAACTGTGACCTGCATGTCGGTGATCATTTGAAGAGGTTTATTGATCTTCCGTTGAGGCATAGTCTGGTTTTTGGTTGAAATGTTGACATACCTATGCTAAGGTGCAAACTCCCATGATGTGCAGTGAGGCTCAATGGGCAACGTCATTCCTGAGAGAGGGAGGTCTTCATCATGAAAATCATCAGATGGGTATTCTGCTTGGTGATCGTGGTTTTGATCGCCGGTGTGGTTATCTTATATCGAAATGCAAATGCTGCTGTTTCCTCAACCAATCCTTCGCCGACTCAAAAGATAAAACACATCACAGACGATGGCCTCTGGCAGGACGCCGATGAAGCGGACGTTCTGGCGTTCAGCAAAGGGCCAGTGGAGCGACGCATTGTGCCGCAAACGTACCGTCTCGTGCGACTCAATGTGGACGCATTCAAACGACTGCAACAGACAATTCCTAAAGAGTTCAGCGCCGAGGCGCGGAATCTCTCTGTGATAATCACGTTGCCCTTGCCCGATGGGACAGACGCGCGGTTTCATATCGAAGAGTCATCCATCATGGCGCCGGAACTGGCCGCGCAATTTCCCGAAATCAAATCCTACATCGGGCAGGGCATTGATGACCCGACGGCCACCTTGCGCGCGGATTGGACAATCTTCGGGTTTCACGCGCAGATTTTGACGCCACGCGATGCCATTTATATTGATCCCTATGCCCATCGTGACATCGAGCACTACGTCAGCTACTACAAGCGAGATTACCGCAAACAGGGAGCGCCGTTTCAGTGTTTTTTTGAAGAAGCCGACCAGCCGGCTGCTGCACCGCCGCGAGAAACCGTGAGCAATGGCGGCACGCTTCGCACGTTCCGTCTGGCTATGGCCGCCACGGTCGAATACACGCAGTTTCACGGCGGCACAGTCGCTGGGGCGCTGGCGGCTATCAATACCTCCATGACACGGGTCAATGGCGTTTACGAGCGGGACGTCGGCGTGCGCATGATATTGATTCCTAACAATGCGAACATCATCTACACAACACATCCTGATCCCTATTCACATGGCAACCCCGGCGCGATGATTAACCAGAATCAAACCAATCTGGATACCGTGATCGGCAGCGCCAATTACGACATCGGCCACGTTGTTGATACGGCCGGTGGCGGCATTGCCGGCCTCGGCGTGATCTGCATCAACGGCAGCAAGGCTCGCGGTGTTACTGGTCTCAGTCCGCCGGTTGGCGACCCGTTCGACATTGATTACTTGGCCCATGAAATGGGACATCAGTATGGCGCTAACCATACTTTCAATAGCAATGTGAGTTCATGCTCTGGCAACCGCGTTTCTTCGGCGGCCTACGAACCAGGCAGTGGCGCAACGATCATGGCCTACGCTGGCATCTGTGGGAACACCAATCTGCAGCCCAATAGCATGGCCATCTTTCACATAAAGAGTTTGGAGGAAATCGTGGCGCGGTTGGCTTCGGCCACATGTTCGGTGAATATCCCGACGGGTCATCCGGCGCCCACGGCTGATGCCGGCGGAAGCTTCACCATTCCCATTCAAACGCCGTTCACATTGACAGGCAGCGGCGGCGGTTCAGGTACGTTGACGTATAGCTGGGAACAATATGACCTCGGACCGGCGCAAGGTTTTCCGCTCACCGATAACGGGTCGAGTCCGATTTTCCGCACCTACGACGCGGTGGAGACTCCCTCTCGAACGTTCCCGTCGCTGCAATACATTTTGAACAATGCCAACGTGCCGCCAGCCAGCTATCCATGCGGGACGGGCAATTGCATGACTGGCGAAATCCTACCCTCGACCAGTCGCACGATGAACTTCCAGATTGTGGTACGCGATAATCGCGCCGGTGGCGGCGGCGTTGCCTCCGCGCAGACTCAAATCACCTCGACCACGGCGGCTGGCCCATTTCAAGTCACGCAGCCCAACACGAATCTAACCTGGCCGGCGGGTTCCACCCAGACCGTCACATGGAATGTGGCCAACACGTCCTCGCCGCCGGTCAATACAGCCAATGTGACCATACGGCTCTCAACCGATGGCGGCAATACGTTTCCGACGGTGCTGGCGGCCAACACGCCGAACGACGGTTCACAGGCAGTCACCTTGCCTTCCATCACCACTTCCACCGCGCGCATTAAGGTCGAAGCAGTCGGCAATATCTTCTTTGATGTGAGCGATGTCAATTTCACCATTGGCGGTGGACCGTCGCCGACAATCACAGTGACCGCGCCTAACGGCGGCGAAACATGGCAGGTTGGAACGATTCAAACGATCAGTTGGACAAGCACTGGTTCGATTGCCAATGTGAGAATTGAATTGTCGCGTGATGGCGGCAGCACCTATTCCACGTTGTTCACCAGCACGCCCAATGATGGATCAGAGTCATGGACGGTGACTGGACCAGCGACGACGCAAGCCCGGGTCAGGATTTCCGATGCCGGCAACGCGGCGATCAATGACACGAGCAACAACAGCTTCACCATCCAGGATGCGCCGCCGCCACCGCCACCACCACCGCCCGGCGGCTGCGCAGCCACGCGAGCAGTTGAAGGTCGAGCCGATGCGCCATCGCTGCTGAGGCTGTTGTATCAACTGCGCGATGGCGTTCTGTCGCAGAGTGAAATCGGGTTGCGATACACCGATCTGTTCTATCAGTTTTCGCCTGAGCTGACGCGGATCATGATCTCCAGTCCGAGTGTGTTGTTGGCGACGCAAGACTGGTTGGTGCGTGTCAGACCGATTATTGAGTCATTGGTGGAGATGGGGCAGGCCGAAGTCACAATGACAGAGCTGGAGCAAACAGATCGTTTGTTGCTGGCCTACAGGGCACAGGCGAGTCCGGCATTGAGGGTAGTGCTGGATCAATTGCGACGCGATCTGCGTGACCCCCTCATTCAAGCGCAACTGGGTATCCGCATCATCCGGCGATAGGCTGCCTAGTTGGTCTGGCAGGTTGGCTGACTGTGTTGTGCCACCTGCGCAGACCAACCGGATTGCTGATTGCGCTGGGTTCCGAGTGTGCAAATTCAAGGACTCACACGGAGACACGGAGAGCACGGAGAGGCTCAGTTGGCCGGTCTTTGTGTTCTTGGTGTCTCCGTGAGGAAATGATTTTCACGGAAATCGCTTATATGCGTGAGCCACGCCACGAAGCATGAAAATGGTTATTTAGAGGAGAAATCAGAGACGGCCGCTTGAGACGTTCTACTTCGCTCTCCATGTCACTTCGTCAAACACGACCTTTCTCTGAACGATTGGTATGATGCCCCTGGCTTCTGGCTCCTGACTCCCGGCTCACATAGGGCCTTTCTCGGACTATTCGTATTACTGCGCTTGTTTACCTCGAGGCTCAGTGAGTATCATAGACGAGCTTTTAATAAAGCATTTCAGCCGTGCGGAGCTGGCTGATGGCACAGTTGATTATGGAAGCACAGGCAAAACGTCGTTATGCAGCCTTGACGCGACGTATCTGGCTCTATGGCGCGTTGGCGATAGCTGCGTTCGTCATTGGCAGTCTCAACCTGATTGTCCTGCTGAGCGCGTTTTGGCGACCAAGACTGCTGTTGTTTTCGCCTCTCTGGATGATGTTCACCGCCGCAGGTTTTTTGGCGTGCGCTAGTTTTCTGCGCACTCGTTCCCGATTATTATGCCTACGTGATGATTTCGATGAAATAGAGACGAACCCGTGAGAGATTCGCTCACGCGATTCGGTTTACTTATCCCGCAACCGGCTGCCGCGATCCACCTTCCATGCTTTGGCTAATCGGTCGGCCATGCGTTGCAGCTCTTTTTCATCGTAAACCTTGTCCACCTCAGGGGCTTTCGCTTGTGCTTGGTCCTTTTTCTTGATCAATCGAATTGTCACTTCGTCACTCCCTGATTGAGTTTTGGTTGGAAAACCGATTGCTCAGATGCAGCTAGACTGTGATCGGATGCCTCAGAATTTTCAAAGAGGAGTTGTTCGTGTTGCTCAGCCGACGCCCAGAAACGATGAGGATAGAGCACAGCCGGGAACGCCTGTGTTCCATCCCCAAGGGAATCGCCCTTATGCGACTGCACGCCACGAAGCATGAAAATGGCGCACAGGCGCCAGCGCCTGTGCCAAACATTCTCAGAGGATTTTCAGGCAAGTGACCGGTTATCACATGCAGAATCACGGGCAGCAAGAAGACGGTTGTCGCCACTCACACGAGCCATCACCGGTTGCCTCATAGAGGGGTCCCGTGTCTGTTCTAAACATTTCGGCAGAGCGCGCAGTCAAGATGCGTGAATCCGGCCAATGCGGGCTAGGGAACTGCGCTGAACGTAGCGCCGAACGTGAGTGGGTTAACGGGCCGATCCTTGATGCGGATTTCGTAGTGGACGTGAGGAGAGGTTGAGCGACCCGTGCTGCCGACACGTCCGATTTGTTCACCTTGCTGAATGTACTGACCAGTTCTCACCTCAATGCGTGAGAGGTGGCCGTAGTAAGTTTCGATCTCGCGTCCGTGGTCAATGACAACGAGTTGCCCATAGCCGCCCTGATAACCGGCGAAGGTGACTGCGCCAGCGGCCGTAGCGTAGACGGGAAGACCGTGATTGGCTCCAAGGTCAATGCCAGAGTGGAATTGATAGCCGCCGCCAAACGGATCACGCCGCATCCCAAAGCCGGAATTTAAGCGCCCCACCACCGGCCAACCCGTTGGCGTCGTCGCGAGTCGCAATTTTTCTTCGTTCAGGTTGTCCCGCAGAAGTTGAATGTTGAATGAAACACGATCCAGCCGCTTTGACAGCACCTCCAGTTGATGAGGCCCGCCCACGCCTTCCAATGTGCTCGTGGTATTGCTCTGGGTATTTATGGGCAGATGAAGCCCTATTTCCTGAGCTGTGTGCAGTAGTTGTTGCGATTGAGCTTCGACAGATGTCAAGCGAGCTTGCAATTGTTCGAGCATCACGGACTGTTTCTGTTTGAGAATTTTGTTTTCACTCTGTATGCGATGATAATTCAGAAGCAGTGCCGCCTGTTTGAACACCCAGATGGAGGTGAACACGAGCAACGAAAGGCCGGCTAGGCTGCCAAGAATAATGGCATACACGTGCCGATAATGAAGGATAACCTTATAGAAACGGGAACTCGTTGTCGGTGCAATGATGAGTGTGTAAAACTGATTACCCTCACGCATAGTCTCCCCCTTAGGTTACAAACCTCGTACCTAAAACAAATTTTTATTTTTGAGCCGGCAAATTAACACAAAAATCTGATGGTGGCAAGCTAAGATTTTGTTTCCGATGAGATGCGATCGGGCTAACGGGAGATGAATTTTTGAGCTACACTCTGGCCTCGATCATGGCCAAGCCCGACGTTGAAGTAACGCCGCCGCCGTTTGTTCCCGTGCGGGATCGAACCATCAAAGGCGTTGTGGCGATGCTGCTTCGCCAGTTCATCGTGATGCCGGTCAGTTTTGCCGCCAGCATCTGGCTGGCGCGGCTCTTGCAGCCGAGCGACTTTGGCCTCTATGCCGTTGCCAGTTTCTGGATTTCGATCATCGTCGGGTTCAGGGACATGGGATTTGCTGCCGCCTTGATCCAGCAGCCGGATGAACCGCGTCAGCACGAATGGAACACGATATTTACATTTCAATTGGCGCTGGTCTCTGTCACCGTCGCATTGCTCTATCTATTGGCCGAGCCGCTCACGAGGCTCTATCAGATGGACCCGCGCATGACATGGGTCATTCGCGGCCTTTCATTGATTTTGTTTATCGGATTGCTCGGATCAATGCCCCATGTGATGTTGGAGCGCCGGCTGGCTTATGACGTGATCGCCAGGATTGATGTGATTGCCACGCTGGCGTTTCATAGTTGCGCGGTCACGTTAGCCTTATTGGGATTCAGTGTTTGGAGCTTCATTGTGGCAGCCCTTCTCAATGAGCTCATTCGTGGCGGATTATTGTTCCGACATGCCTCATGGCGCGTTGGGTTTTGCTGGAACAATGCGTTCTTGAAGTCAGCGCTGAGGTTTGGTGGATTGTATCAACTGGGCGGTTTCACATCGCTGCTACGCGATAATATCCCGTCGCTGCTGGCCGGGCCGTTATTCGGGTTGACGGCGGTGGGCTACTTGCAATGGGCTGAACGAACCGCTTATTTGACCAGTCAGGTGTTCACGCAGATCGTCACGCGCGTCAGTTTTCCGACGGTTTCGCGGATACAACAGCAGCCGGAGCGCATCGGTCCAGCAGTCGAAAAAATGCTGCGCTATTTGATGCTGGCCACGGTTCCCACGTTGGCCATTGGGGCGGCGCTGATCCCGTGGATCATTCAGTTTGTCTTCACCAATAAATGGGCGCCGGCCACATTCGCTTTCTACATGCTCACCGTTCGCATGTTGGGCGGGAACATTACAACGCCGTTCATTGGTGTGTTGAATGCGACAGGTCAGGTGACGACCAGTTTGCGCATTCTTGTCGCTTGGACGGCCGTTGATTGGGTGTTGGCACTGGTGCTGACTCGCCTGTGGGGATTCAATGGAGTCGCCATCGCGTATGCGGTGGGTGTTGGGCTGCCGGTGATCTGGTTGTTGTGGGCATTTGGTCGCCGGAGTTCGCTGAACCTGGGCTACGCTATAGGCCGTCCGCTCATCGCAGGGATCATGGCCGGCGTGATGACGTGGGGCCTTGGACGCCTGTGGATCACAAATCTCACATCACTGGCGGGCGTGGTGGCGCTGGGGTTGATCCAGTACCTGCTTGTGATGACCGTGCTGGAACGGGGACGCTTCCTGCAAGAGATCAAACAGGAAGCTCGGTTGGTGAAATCCATCATGACGGCGCAAAAAGGAGAGAGCAGGTGACAGGTTCCTATCCGGATCGGCCAATGGAACGCATCCGGCGCGCGCACGTGCACTGGCGCGATGCTGATTATTTGGCCAGGCGCGAAATGATTGCCGATTTGATCGAATGTCGTCGCTTTGCCAACGGGCGACTGCTCGATGTGGGATGCGGCAATCAACCTTATCGAGATGTGTTTGCTTCGTGTGTGGAGGCGCATATCGGTATTGATCCTGATGCACACTACAGTCAGCCGGATGTGGTTGGGCTTGCCCTCGAGTTGCCGTTTGTCTCAGCTTCGTTTGAGACGGTGCTGGCCACGCAAGTCATCGAACATGTCCCCGAGCCGGATCGCCTACTTCAGGAAATTAATCGTGTGCTCAAGCCAGGTGGACATCTAATTCTCACAGCGCCGCAATACTGGCGATTGCATGAGGTCCCGCATGATTATTATCGTTTCACGCCGTATGGGTTGAGGCACCTGGTGGAAGCTTCTGGACTGGCGCCGGTGCTGGTCAAACAACAGGGCGCAGCGTGGGCGTTGGTTGGGCAGGCAATTTGTAACACGCTGATAGGCCGGCGTGGCTGGCATCGGCTCATCCCACTGGTCAATCTGTTGTTCGGTTGGGCTGATCGCCGTTGGCGTGACACAGGCGATGCGTTGAATCTGCTGATCGTAGCGCGAAAATGAATCAGCCCACAGATGACCTGCCGCTCTGCGGCCTGCGATTGATGGTGTGACGTCGGTTAGCTGTAAGCCGGGATGCTTGACCCGAACAAACAATCTCTATATGAGGAACTCGCGAACGGCCTGTTGGTGGGCTGTCCAGAATAATTCATCGGGCGCCTCGATCAGGATGCGACCTTGAGAGAGCAACATGATTTTCGTATGGATCAGGCAGAAGTCCTTCCTCTCCCGCTCAAAGACAATCCGGCCATCGTTCGTGCGACGGTAGATGCCTGAGCAGAGATATTTGACTTCGTCCATGTTTTGCGTGACGAACAGAGAAGTCGTCTCATTCAGGTCGCGCAATTGCATGATCACTCGCAGGGCTCTTTTCTCGTTGACCGGGTCAAGGCCGGCGCAAGGGGAATCATAGAGAATGATTTTGGGTTGGCCGATCAACGCGCGAGCCAGCGCCGTGCGGCGACTCATGCCACCGGACAGTTCGGCGGGCATCATATCAATTGCGTGTTCGAGGTTGATCAAGCGTAACACACGTGCCACCTGTGATCGTACCTGCTCGACAGGTTCTCCTTGTTGAAGCAATCGGTAGCCGACGTTTTCCCACACCGGCATCGAGGTAAATAGCGCGTCCTCCTGAAAGACGATGCCGACGTGTTGTCGTAGCTCCAGGAGCTCATCTTCAGATTTTCTTGTGATCTCTTGACCGTTGATGAAAATCTCTCCTTCGTCCGGTTTCAATAGACCAATGGCCAGGCGCAACAGTGTGGATTTACCGGACCCAGCCAACCCAAGGATGATGCGCATCTGTCCTGGAAGCACCTTGAAGCTGACTCGATCCAGCACAACGTTGTCGTCGAACGAGATTGAAACATTACGGAATTCGATCGCCGGCGCGAGCAAACCGTCTTGGGGCGACTGCACACTCATACGTGTGTATCCAGGCTTCACTTCTGATGTTCAATCGTAGCCGGCGGTGAGGTTGATGAATCCGGTGTATCGGCTAATGGTTCGATGTACTGTCGAGCGACGCGCTTGGTGAGGTAAATCCGAGGGTCAGCCTGGAAAAAGCGGGCGCCGGCAGCCTGTGCTTCGCGCGCTCGAATGCGCAGAATCACCGGATGGGCTGTGCGTCGCATACCGACTTGGCGAGCGTCTTCCGGTGTGGCGGATAAATGGACGTATTGGCGTTCCATCGGCAACAAGCCTTCTACGGTGATTCGTTTGAGCGAGGCTGGAGTTGTGCCGTGATACAGGTACTCAGGCGGATCAGTTTCTGTATATTCGATCCGTTGGGGCACGCTGTGTCCATACAGAGCGCGGATGTAGTCGCCTTTCAGTTCGAATCGCGGCCGATCTTGTCGTTGGATCACTTCCAGGATCGCATCGCGCGTGGCTCGCGCCCACTGCGGTCGGGATCGTATGGCCTCCAACAGATCATCAATGTGCGCGAACCCGTGAGCATCCAGTGCTACGCCAAACTGTTCAGGACGATGCCTCAAGATGAGCGCCATGAAACGGCTCAGTTGAACCCATTGCGGTGGCGTGTTCGATTCCATAGACTCCGCACAGATGATAGAGACTGCGCCGTGACGTGTAAAGGCTTTGGGTTATTGTGATCATTTCACCCTTGATGCTCAGAAGAGGTTTGCCCTGCCAAGCTGTGGTGAGTATGCCACTCGTCCGAAGAAAGGCCCTATGTGGGTCGGCAGTCAGAAGCCAGGAGCCAGAAGCCAGGAGTCAGAAGCCAGCAGGAGTCAGGGAACCAGCAGCCAGGGACATAATACCAATCGCACAGAGAAAGGTTGTGTTTGATGAACCGACATGGAGAGCAGCAGCAGAACGCCCGAAGCGGCCGTCTCCGATTTTCTGATGGCAGTTGGGATGACTCGTGCTACGCGCCTTTCTGCTAAGCCGCGCAAGCGGCGCATGCGAAGGGAGCCAGACGTGCAACCTCTAGAGCGATTTTCAATTGCCTTAGCCGGGGAGCGCCTGCCTTGCGGGCTCATGCACGCTGGAAGTGCGCGCCCCAGGGTAGATTGATTCGCAAACCGCTCTAGTCAGGCTTTCTGGTGGCAGAGCCTGAATAGTGAAAGAATCGCCGAACTTCTGCGCTGGACAGATGACGATACTGGCCCGGCTTCAATTTGCCGATGGTTAAGAACCCAATGGCCACGCGCTTGAGCTTGACAACCGAGTGGCCGATTTTGTCGAACATCAAGCGGATTTGGTGATGGCGGCCTTCAATGATCGTGACTTCGTACCATGCGTTCGAGGCCGTTTGTCTGAGCTCACGGATCGTTGCCGGGGCCGTGCGCCGTCCTTCGATGACGACGCCGGAGCGCAGCAAGTTGAGTTGTTTCTCGCCGGGTATGCCTTTGACCTTCACATGATAGGTTTTAGGAATTTGGTTTTTGGCTGAAGCGATCAAGTTAGCAAATTCACCGTCATTCGTCAGCAACAGCAGCCCCTCCGAGTTGAAGTCCAATCGTCCCACCGGGTAGACCTTCGTTTTGGGGTCTGGCAGCAAGTCGGTCACTAACGGTCGTCGGGCTGGGTCTGACAGGCTCGATAAGTATCCGGCTGGCTTGTTCAGTAGGATGTAGACCTTTTGCCGCGCGGCCAGCCGGGGATTGATCAGCTTGCCGCTGACTTTGATGTGATCGCGTTCAGGGTCAGCCTTCGTGCCTAACGCAGTGACTACCTGACCGTTGACCGTGACCTGTCCCGCCAAGATGAGTTCTTCAGCCTTGCGCCGCGAGGCGATGCCCGCCTGCGCGATGATCTTTTGCAAACGCTCTTGCATTTATTCGACGGTGAGGTCCTCGAAGTCTTCGATGCTGGGCAGTTCCGAAAGATCATTCAAGCCGAATTGCACGAGAAATTCTTTCGATGTGCCGTATAGAATCGGGCGACCGACGACCATCTTTCTGCCCTTGGGGACGATGAGCCGTTTTTCCAGCAGCGTTTTGATGGACGAGATCGAGCTTTTGCCGCGAATCTCCTGAATCTCAGGCACGGTGATTGGCTGCTTGTAGGCGATGACGGCCAGTGTTTCCAATGAAGCCAGTGACAATCGCGCCGATGGTTGCAAGCGCAGATACCGACGAATCTGTTCGTGAAATTGCGGTCGAGTCGAGAGACGATAGCCGCCGGCGATTTTACGAATCTCTGTGCCGCCATCGCGTGCGTTGAATTCATCCATCAGCTCATCAGCCCATCGAGCCACCTGTTGGGTGTCGCCACACTGTAAAATCTCAGCCAGTTGTTTGACAGTGAGCGGTTCTTCAGCAACCAACAGTAGCGCTTCGATCGCGGCTTTCCAATAATGCGATTGGTGTTCCTGTTGGGTGTGAGCGGATGTTGCCGAGTGTTCCTGTTGGGCGTGAGCGGATGTTTCTGCGTTCATACGATCACTTCAGCCTGTATTGGTTGAGCGTTTCTGACGGCAATGATTTGACCGAACGCCGTCTGTTGGATCAGTTGAATGACCGATTGTTTGACCAATTCCAAAACGGCCAGAAAAATCGCGATCAACTCCGATGTGGATCGCGCTTCCTCTAACATTCGAGTGATGTCCAGCCGTGCCTCTGTTTTCAGGCGATGGCGCAGTTCGGCGATTTTCTCCGCCATGGTGACTTCTTCGCGTTCAATCTCCAGAGCGATCGTGGCTTTCAACCGTTCCATCGTTCTGCGGAAAGCTTCAAACAGATCGTAGACGGTCGCCGCCACTTCGTGTTCAGAGCCTTCCACCTGCGTGGATGATCTGACAAAGATCGCTTGTTCCACTTCTGCTTTGGACCAGAGCATTTCGGCGGCTGCTTTGTATTTCTGATATTCGAGCAATTGCTGAACGAGTTGCTGGCGGGGGTCCTCCGCTTCTTCGCCCTCTTCCAGGTCAGGCGCGCGCGGCAAGAGCATTTTGGTCTTGATGTAAATCAGCGTGGCCGCCATGACCAGAAAATCGCTCGCCACCGCGATGTCCATCTCCTGCATCAGGCGTAAATACTCCAGATATTGTTCGGTGATGCGGGCAATCGGAATGTCGTAGATACTGACTTGCTCACGTTTGATCAGGTGCAGCAGCAGATCGAGCGGTCCTTCAAAAATCTCCAGTTTGACCGTATAGGAGCTGGAGAGTTGATCGAGTTCCTCCCAGCCCTGTGCATCGTCACGGTAAGCTAACGGCGCTTGAGTCATGTCACGCTCCGATGGAGAGTTGATCACGTGCTTCCCAGTTCTGTGCATCCTCGCGGTGAGAGAGCGGCGTTTGAGTCATGTCACACTCCGATGCGGACGGCCTCGCGGACTTGGCGCATTGTAGCTTCCGCTTCTTCACGCGCGCGACGCGAGCCTTCGATTAAAATCTGCGTGACGGCGTCCAGATTCTGCTCATACTGGCGACTCCGTTGGGCGATCGGTTCCAGACGCTGGATCACCGGCTCATAGAGTAGCTTCTTGCAATCAATGCACCCAATGCCGGCCCGCCGGCACTCGATGTTCACATGGGCGATTGTTTCTGGCGGACTATACAGATGGTGTAACGCGAAGACCGGACACACGTCTGGATTGCCCGGATCATGGCGTCGCACGCGGGCTGGATCGGTCACCATGGTGCGCAGTTTTTCCCAAATCTGCTCCGGCGGATCAGTGATCTTGATGTCATTGCGATAACTCTTACTCATGCGCCGCCCATCAGTGCCGACGACGCGCGGGTCGGGCGCCAGCATAGCCTCTGGTTCAGGGAAAATGGGCGAGTAGAAATGATTAAATCGCCGAGCGATTTCCCGTGTCAGCTCCAAGTGCGGCACTTGATCCTCGCCAACAGGCACGCATTCGCCTTTGTAAATCAAGATGTCGGCTGCCTGCAACACGGGATAACCAAGGAACGCATAGTTGTTGAGGTCCTTGTCCTTGATTTGCTCTTTCGCTTCCTTATAGGTTGGCACACGTTCCAGCCAGCCAAGCGGCGTGACTGCCGACAGCAGCAGGTGCAATTCAGCATGCTGCGGCACAAGCGACTGGACGAAGATCGTCGAGCGATTGGGGTCGAGTCCGGCGCCCAGCCAATCGCAGACCATCGCCAGTGTGTTAGCGCGGATTTGTGATGTATCAGCGTAATCGCTGGTCAGCGCGTGCCAGTCAGCCACGAAGAAAAAGCATTGATATTCGTCTTGCAGGTTGACCCAATTTTTCAGCACTGCTTCCAGGTGGCCCAAATGTAACTTACCAGTTGGTCGCATGCCGCTGACGACTCGTTTCATAGTGCTTGAACTCAGTTGAGGAAGTACCTGACCACAACGTAAGCGGGCAGGAAGAAGTATTGCAGCACCCCCGTGAGCATCAGCGCGTAGAGGATCAAAAATCCGTAGGGACGAATCTGATCCATCACCTGCGCAGCGTGATTAGGCAACAGGTGGTAAAGCACCCAGTGCCCATCCAGCGGAGGAATGGGGATGATGTTGAAGATAGCCAGCGCGATGTTCATCAGCAGGCCGATCTGCAACAGCTTGAATGTCGGTTCGGCCAAGCTGCCGAGCAGCCCGATGCTGGAATCGGCGTAAACCAGCAGCAGCTTCAGGATCACGAGGAACAACGCGGCCAGCAGCAAGTTGCTGCCAGGCCCAGCTAGGGAAATCAGCATGTGTCCCTTGCGCACATCGCGCAGATGCACGGGATTGACCGGCACCGGCTTGGCCCAGCCAATGAACGGCAGTCCGGTGAAGAAACCAAGAACAGGGAACAGCAGCGTTCCAATCGGATCAATGTGTGGAATCGGACTCAATGAAACACGACCCAGCAGGTAACCTGTGTCATCGCCCATTCGGTGGGCGACCCAGGCATGCGAGGCTTCATGAAATGACAACGATAGCAAGAGCATCGGGAAATACAGAATGAAATCACCAACATGTCGTTCCAAGGTGTCATGCCCCCATTTCGTTGAAGATGTCGAGTAAATAACCGCGAATTCCCAATGGCAAGCGATAGATCTCTCCTTCGGTAGAAGCCAGGATCATGTTGCCAGCATCGTCAAACACCAGCCCTACCAATGTTCGCCCACTGACAAACAGGGAGACGTCTCGCGCTGGTGTAATCCGAAAGATTCCGCGACGTCCACGCCAACTCGCAGCAACATACAGATTGCCGTCCGTGTCAAACGCCAAGCCTTGCGGGCGGCCCAGTCCGGTGAAGAACGGTTCGACAATCCCGTCAGGAGAGATGCGATAAATCGTTTCGTTGCTCGAAGCCGTTGGCCCGGTGACGTACAAGTGATCGTCAGGCCCAAACGCTAGATGGTAAGCCGAAACGCTCGGTTCCAATTCAACAAAGGTGCGCGCTTCCCCCATCTCGTTGACCTGAAAAATCACGCCCGTTCGGTCCCCGACATACAGCAGGCCCTGCCGATCAAATGCCAGACCGGTGGCCACGCCAAGGTCTTGCACGAATGGTTCTGCTTCCTTAAACGGTGAGATGCGATAAATCGTCCCATCATACCGGCTGGAGACGAACATCGTTCCATGAGGATCAAAGGCAATCCCCGTGGCATTCATAATATCGTGTAGGAACTCGCTTTTCTCGCCCATGGGCGAGATGCTATAGATGGAACATGGGGTTTTTTGTCCGCGACTGCCGCTATAGGTGACATACAGGTTGCCGCTCTCCGGATCGAATGCCGGGTTGGTCACCGGGTGCAATTGATCGGTCACAAACATGGCGACGGCGAAATAAACCGGGTCGCTCTGTTGGCCCCGCGCTTCGATGGTCAGCGAATCGGGATGGTCAAAGCTGCCGGTGATTTTTGGCACAGCGGCAATGATGCGATGGGGCGAGGCGCTGATGATCCGGCCTTCATGTTCACCGAACCATACGTGACACTGTTTGAAGTCACTCGTGTCAAAGTTTTCACAGGCGATGATAATTTCACCCTGCTGCACTCCCGCTGTTGGTGACACACTGCGAATGATCGGTCTCATACGTGATACTGAACAATGCCTATTGACCGGAGGGTTATACCATAACGATGTTCTTACTGGCTAGTGGGTCGTGAAACTTGCTTCGCATCAGCGCTGGTCAATACCTCCGTTGGCGCGTTGATTGAAACGTTTCAGCCTCATGAACCAGCCATCGCCGTTTTCCAGGATCACCGATCCGGTTGGCAGAAAGAAGCGGGAGGTGCGCGACGGGCTGGGCCGGTTGATCCGCGTGGACGAACCGAACGACAACGGTAATCTGGGCACGATCACAGCGCCAACGCAACCGGCGTATTAGAGCTACAACGTGCTGGACACGATGACACAGAGTAATCAGGGCGGGCAATTGCGCTCATTCCAGTTTGATGCGCTCATGCGCCTGACCAGCCAAACGACGCCGGAAGCGGGCACGGTCATCTATCAGTAGAACCATTTCAATCAGGTCACGCGCAAACGTGATGCGCGCGGCGTGGAAATGCATATCGAGTACGATGGTCGTAATCAGGTCAAGCGGGTGTTTTAGGCCGGTACAGGTGGCGGCCCGTTGCCTTCCGGTGTGATTGCGACAGGCGAAACCAATTACACTATTCAACGACAATTCCAGCACAGCTCATGCAAGTCAGCGACGAGCTTGGCACGGAGAGTTACAGCTATGATACACTTGGGCGCGTGACGTCGGTGACGCGGGGCATGGAGAACGTCAGCTACACGACGCAGTACGTGTAGGACGAAGCCAATCAACAGGTCGAGACGATTTACCCCAGTGGCCGGCGCGTCAAGAGGTTCCGCGACAGCGTGGGTCGGCTCACGCGGTGTGAAACGTGTCAACGCTGGTGGTGGCGTGATCAACACGTATGTGTCGAATGTGACGTATCAAGTGGGCACGGGGTTGGTGTCGCAGGTTGTGTTGGGGAACAACACGCGAGAAGAGTTCACCTTCAACAGCCAGCGCTTTCAGTTGACCAACAAGATAGCGGTCAAGACGAGCAACAATAGCACGCTGTTTGAGGTCAGTTACGGGTATGAGGCCTCAGCGGGGCAAGCTGGGCCGCAGGCTGGCAACGCTGGGCAGATCGTATGGATGTGGGACACGCAACAACCGGCGGAATGGTATGCCTACGACGCGCTGGGGCGATTGACAGATGAGATGGCCGCCGGCGTTCGTTACACGTATGACCGGTGGGGGAGAATCGCCTATGTGCTATCGCACGCCACGAGGCATAAGAATGCTTATTTTCGAAGGAGGCGTCGGCCACAGATTGCACCGATTGTCACCGAGAGAACCATCGGTGTGAATCTGTGCAATCTGGTACGCCAGGCCAAGCCTGGCCGATCTAGTCAACTGAGAGGTGTTGACCATGTCAATTGCTCGTACAACATAGCCCACCAAGCGTGAGTCGGAGTAATCCGGCTGGCGGAGCCTTGGGCGGCGAACCGGCGAGCCGTAGCGAGAGCGAACCCAGTACGGCCTCGTTACACGACATGAGCGTGGCCAGTCTGCCGGGTAAGCTGAAGCCTGC
The DNA here is from genome assembly GCA_025054955.1 of Blastocatellia bacterium. Lineage (NCBI taxonomy): Bacteria > Pseudomonadati > Acidobacteriota > Blastocatellia > Blastocatellia bacterium. The sequence continues at coordinate 49,044 of JANWZE010000086.1, forward strand.
CATCGGCGGGGAAGAAACGAGCGTGAGCACCCGTCGGACGCTCCGGGGTGAGAGGGGACAGCGCGCGGGGATAGATCGGTCGAGGAACCTGGGAGACCCGCCTGAGTGGGGCCGATGGCCCGCCCGTCGGCAGGGAAGAGATAACCTGCCGGAGGACTCGGGACGCGAGTCGGACAGGCCCCTAGGAGCGAGGAAGCGAGTCAGGATCGTGGAGCGAAGGGGTCTGACCGGAAAGACGTTTCTGTAAGAGGAGGAGAAAGCCGCTTGGATAAAGAGATCAATCCCACTACGGAGGAACCGGGGGCGATCCCAGGGGATGGCCTGCCGGTGAAACTTTCTCAACTGAGACAGAAGCTGGGCCAGAAAGCCAAGCAGGGGCTCACTGGCGAGCATTTCCGGGAGAGCCGGATGCGGGAAATCCGCACGTCCGGTTCGACGAGGGGGGAGTGGGCCGTGTCACTTGGTGGCATCGCTCATTCTCCTACTCTACTGGCTATTTTCAGAGGAGTTGTTCATGTCGTGCGGGACGACGCCCAGAAACGATGAAAAACGCCACAGGCGGGAACGCCTGCGCCACTTTTTCTGACGAGAAAGCGCCGTCGCCGCTTCGCTCTGCCGGCGCACTCCAAGATAAAGTCGGGAATCGCCCATCTGCTCCGCGCTCACCAGGAACGATGAAAATACAATTCTTTCGTGAGGTTCGTGTGTTTCGTGGGCGATTTTTAGAGGAGACTATGTGCATTTGGCTGGGGAACATTGTGTCCACTTGGCTGAAGAGCACTATGTGCAGTTGGCTGGGAGCACTGTGTGCAGTTGGCTGGGGGCACCACGTGCGCTTGGCTGCCGATCTTTCGCTAGTGAGCCGGCCCTTCCTTTTCATTCGCTTGCTTGCCTTGCGCCGATGGATATACAATGCCCACTCTCGGCAAGATTGGTAGCTCAATCACACGGCGGCGCTAACGAGTCTGTTTTTCACAATTCGCTCGTGGTAAGCATCAGCAAGCGGAGGCTGCTCTCTGACACGTAGCCCTTCTGGGTCAGGCCAATGATGAGCGGCAATCTCGATCCGAACTCAATCGGAAGAGTTGCTCGCTTTTGCTCTTTGGCCGAGATGAACGATGAATGAAGCGTCGTAGGTTTGTGCGTGGGTATCGAAATTGGCCATGAACTTTGAAACTCTATTCGTCATAGCGGTATTGCTGCTGGCCGTTGTTTTGTTTGTCACGGAAAAGCTGTCTGTTGATCTCGTTAGCCTGCTCGTGATGGCCCTGCTTTTACTGAGCGGCATTATCACACCGGCAGAAGGGCTTTCAGGCTTTAGCAACGCAGCCACGATCACCGTCGGCGCAATGTTTGTGCTGAGCGCAGGATTGTTTCGAACCGGCGCCGTCAACTCGCTCGGCGTGTTTGTCAGTCAGGTTTTCCAAAAAAATTTTTTGATCGCCATGCTCGCGGTGATGGTGCTGGTCGGGCTGCTGTCAGCGTTTATCAATAACACGCCGGTGATCGCGATTTTTCTGCCAATCCTTTTGGGCGTGGCCAAAGAGATGCACATCAGCGCGTCGAAGATTTTAATGCCGATTTCATTTGCTTCGATGTTCGGCGGCGTGTGTACCCTGATTGGGACTTCGACCAACATCCTGGTCAGCTCAATCGCCGAGAGTCATGGGCTTGCGCCGTTTTCGATGTTCGAGTTGACGCCGCTCGGCTTGATCATGTTCATCGTCGGCGCTACCTACATGCTGTTGGTCGGCATTCGACTCATTCCCAATCGGCGCGGGGAAGGGGATTTGACCGAAGCGTTTTCGTTGAACGAATACCTGACGGAAATCGTGCTGTTGCCCGATGGGCCGTCGGTCGGGCAACCCATAAAAGACACGCCGCTCGTTCATGATTTGGATATTACGATTGTGCAAATTCGCCGCGACAGCGTGGTGATCCATCAGCCCACTGGCGACGTGCCACTGCGCGCTGGCGATGTGTTGCTCGTCCGTTGCAATCTGGAAAAGATTCGCGCATTGCAGGAACGCGAAGGCATCAAACTCAAACCGGAAGCGAAGTGGGACGACGAACACCTCATGTCAGATGAGTACCGACTGCTCGAAGTTGTGGTTGCTCCCAATTCCCCGCTGGTAGGCAGCACACTGCAACGCTCCAACTTCCGCGAGAACTACGGTGGAACGGTGCTGGCGATCAGGCATCACCAGCAATTGTTGCGGGAAAAAATTTCCGACACCGTGTTGCGTGCCGGCGATGTTTTGTTGGTGGCCATCCATCGCGCGCGACTCAATGCGTTCAAGCGAAGCGGGCATTTTATTACGGTCAGCGAGCAGCAGACAGTCGAGTTTCGCCGCGATAAAAGCATTGTGGCGGTCGCCATTGTGTTTGGCGTTGTGTTAGCCGCCACGGTGAAGTTGTCGCCAATCGTCGTGGCGGCTGTCAGCGGCGCGATTCTCCTGGTGTTGCTTGGCTGTCTCACGATGGAGGAAGCCTATCAGGCAATTGAATGGAGAATTCTTTTCCTGCTGGCCGGCGTTTTGTCGTTAGGGACGGCCCTGGAAAAGACCGGCGCTGCCCAGCTCATCTCGTCATACCTTGTTTCGACGGTTGGCGATCTTGGATTGGTCGCACTGGTCTCGGCGTTTTATTTGCTGACATCGCTGCTGACCGAAACTATGTCGAACAACGCCACGGCGGCGCTGCTGGCCCCGATTGCGATTTCAACAGCCGCAGCCTTGGATGTCAATCCGCGTCCGTTTCTGATGGCGATCACATTTGCCGCCTCGGCCAGTTTCATGACGCCGGTTGGCTATCAAACCAACACGATGATCTACGGACCCGGACAATACAAATTCATTGATTTTGTCAAAGTCGGAGGGCCGCTCAATCTGCTGTTTTGGCTCTTGGCGACGCTTTTGATTCCGCTGATCTGGCCGTTCTAGTCGTTGATCAGGTGGTCGGATTGAAGCCGTGAGTTTCGGCAAGAGCACCTGTCAGCCTCCGGTTGGTTGCACGTTTGGGCGCTTGGAAATCGCTCAAAGGCGCAGCTAACATTCCGTAATCTCTAGCCGGTGTGTTACCATTTGCTGGCGGCACGGGTTTATGAGCGATGCAAGGCAGGGGCATAGCCTGTGCCGACATCGAAGGAGTGGAGGCAAGGATGAGCGTCAATGTGTCTATTATGCAATTGGTCGAAGACATGGGGAGATTGTTGGGTGGTGAGCATACGAATCAGAGCGTGACAAGTTACCTGCGGGATCATCCCGTCATACTGGCATCGCTGGAGCCATATATTCGTTTCAATGAACGCACCTATACGCGTAATCTAATTCATAAAGACAATCTCTTTGAAGCGGTTCTGCTGTGTTGGGAACCAGGGCAGCGTTCGATGGTTCACCGACATCGTGATCAAGTGGGGTGGTTGACGGTCATTCAAGGTCAATTGACCATTATCACCTTCATCAAACTCCGAAGTGGAGCTGTTGAGCAGCATGAACCGGACATCAACTGGAGTCCAATCAATTCGGTTTATTTGAAAGAGACGCACCGTTACACTATATCAGCCGGCGAAGTATTTCAAGAAGTGAATGAGCCAGAAACGATCCATCGGACGGAAAATACCGGTTCGCAACAAGCGATCAGCTTACATATCTGTACGCATCCGTCCGAGACGTCGGTGATCTACGACGTTGAGAATCATCGTTGCCGAACCGTTCGCATGGGGTATGTGTGATTGGCAGTCGAGTTGATGACATGAGGGGAATGGATGCAACAGAATGACGTCTGGCCGTATCAAGTGCTTGCCGTCAGTGAGGTGAATCGAGTATGAGCAAACGCAATCAGCGCATAGCCTGGCCTATCGTCGCAGTGTTATCGGTGATGCTCAGTGTCAGTTCGACGATGGGCATGCAACAGCCCAAAGGCCGGATTTCCGGCACCGTCGTCTCAGACCGGGGGCGACCGGTCAAGTTTGCCACCGTGCAACTGTATTTGGAGTCGCCGTCCACGCATGGCGAGGCCACTCCCAGTACGGTGACCGACCGAAAAGGCAAATTCGTGCTAGATAATCTGCGGCCCGGTGTCTATCGCCTGCAAGTCTATCAAGTGGGATACCTCGGCACTCAATCCGGGGGCGACTCCTCCATGCAGCTCACGCTGGAGGAAGGGCAAGAGATCACCGACCTACACATCGAGCTGACCAGCGGCGGCGCCATCACCGGCAAAGTGACCGATGAAGACGGTGATCCGCTCGTCAATGTATCGGTCACCGCGTGGCAAAAAGATCAACAGGGCTACCTGCGCCAGGTCAATCAAGCACAAACGGACGATCGCGGTGTCTACCGCATTTTCGGACTGCCGGCAGGTGAATACGTGATGAGTTGTCATGTGCCGCAGAATATGAGTCGGCAGGCGTCTTACGGCGTGCTCTATTATCCCGACGCGATCCTGCAGAAAGAAGCGACCGTGCTTTCATTGAGCAGCGGCAGTGAATTAACAGGCATTGATTTTCAACTCCAATCCAATCGTGGCGTGACGTTGACCGGCAAGGTGACCATCGGCTCGTCAGGTCAGCCGGTCGCCGGTCTTCATCTCACGCTGTATGGCGAGCAGCTCTCGTTGAGCACAATGACCGGACCTGACGGCCAGTATGAATTCACTGATCTGCCGCCCGGACGGTTCTACTTGCAGAGTTTTCCCACCACACAGAACGTCACGCCGATCCAACAACAAATAAACGTCGCCTCCAAAGGGACAGTCCAACATGACATTCAATTGCCGGAAGGCGGCCAGATTGTTGGTCGCATCGAGCTGATCGGTGGCCGTCCCATCAGTCACCCCGATCAGATTTATGCCACCATTGAACTAACGCCGACCAATCCACAGGTACCATCGGGCATTGGTTCGCTGCGGATCAAGATCGAGCCTGATGGAACGTTTATCCTCGGCGGGCTGCCATCGGCCCGCGTGCGGTTTACAGCGCAGGCCATCAATCACAGGTACTTCTTGCAAGGCGTCTATCGTGGGGACGTCGAATTGCCGCGCAACGAGGTGTTGGTGGAAGCCGGCAAGAAGCTTTCTAATATTCGGTTGGTCTTTTCCGACCAGGTCGGAACTGTTCGCGGCCATGTTCGTCAGTCTGATGGGCAGTCTACGTCGTATCAGGTGATCTTGGTTCCCGCCGATCCTGCATTGTGGGCCGATCAGCGAAACTATCGCTTCGGCTGGAGCGATGGTCAGCAACCGTTTCATATCGAAGGCGTGCCTGCCGGTCGCTACTTAGTCTTCACGATTGATGGCACGGTCGGATTCGGCGGCGAATCCTGGGTACGGAAATACCGTTCGCGGGCCGGCGACCTCAGCGTGCGGGCTGGAGAAATTGAGGACATCGAAGTCACGCCCCTGGAGATACACAAGCGGTGACGGCTTGGTGCTGCGCATCGTCGCCGAGAGACGCAAGCTGCTGAAGCCGTCGAGTTGGACAACAAGCGGTGACGGCTTGGTGCTGCACATCGTCGCCCAGAGCCTCGGCGCTTGATGGATATTGGCCGAGACCTCACTTTGACAAGCTCCTGACGCATCATTACAATCTGGCCTTCTTTTTTATGCCGTTATTCAAACGAAAGGAACGACTGCAACGCATTGAGCCGTCACACGAGCGCACGGTGAAGACCGAAGGTGTCTTCATCAAGTGTGAAGGTTGTCAGGCCATCCTCTACCGCAAAGATGTGGAGGAGAACCTGCGCGTGTGCACCAAATGCGGGTATCACTTCAAGGTGAGCGCACGACAACGCTTGGCTATGTTGTTTGACGCGGGTCAATACGTTGAACTCAACAGCAACTTGGCTTCCACCGACCCGCTTAAGTTTGTTGACAAAAAGAGCTATCGGCAGCGGCTCGCAGAGATGCAAAAAAGCGTCGGCTTACTGGATGCCGTCATTACCGGCGAAGGGCGGGTTGGCGGCTATCGGACGATTATCTCAGCCATGGAATATAACTTCATTGGCGGCAGCATGGGCTCGGTTGTTGGCGAGAACATCACACGGGCGATTGAGTCAGCGATTGAACGGCGCGCGGCGCTGATCATCGTCTCCTGCTCAGGCGGCGCTCGCATGATGGAAGGTGTGTATAGCCTGATGCAACTGGCCAAAATTTCTGCCGCCTTAGCTCGGCTCGATGAGGCACGATTGCCCTACATCTCGGTGCTGACAGACCCGACCACCGGCGGCGTCACTGCCAGCTTTGCCATGTTAGGTGATTTGAATATTGCTGAGCCGGGCGCGCTGATTGGGTTTGCCGGACCGCGCGTCATCGAACAGACGATCCGCCAGAAACTCCCCGAAGGCTTTCAACGCGCCGAGTTTTTGCTGAAGCACGGCATGCTCGATGCAGTCGTCAAACGTCAGGAACTACGCTCCTACCTGATTCAGGCGCTCGGCTTCATGATGGATGGGCGGCCGTGAACTATCAGCAAATCGTTGACTATTTGATTCGACGTGGCAACGAGCTTGTCACGGCCGATTTTCGCCTGGAGCGCATGCAGCGGTTGTTAACCTGCTTAGGTCAACCGCAGGACGCTGTGCCCTCGATCATCGTTGCCGGCACAAACGGCAAAGGTTCTGTCTCAGCCATGATGGAATCGGTGCTGCGCCAGGCTGGATGGCGAACGGGATTATACACATCGCCTCATCTGGTCAGCATCTGCGAGCGCATTCAAGTGGGTGGCCGACTCATTACGCCGGAAGAGTTTGCCGCGCACGCATCGCGTGTGTGGGAGGTTGGCTCAACGTTAGTCTCGCGCGGTGAATTGAGTTCGATGCCGACTTTCTTTGAACACGTGACGGCGGTGGGCTTTTTACATTTTTGCCAACAGCGTGTAGACGTTGCCGTGTTGGAAGTGGGTTTGGGCGGCCGGCTTGATGCCACGAACGTCGCTCCTTCATTCATGGCTCTGATCAGTCAGATTGATTTCGATCATCAAGACATTTTGGGGGACACGATTGAGGCCATTGCCAGAGAGAAGAGTGGCGTCATCAAAAATTCGACGAAGGCTGTCGTCGTCGCGCCGCAGCGGCCGGCCGCCAGCTCAGTCATCGAGCAACGTTGTCAACTGTTTGGGCTCCAGCCTCAATGGACACAGCATCTCAGAGAGCGTGTCTGTGTGGATCAAATTGACGCCGATGGGTGTGTCCGGTTCAGTCTTCGCACCGACGAGCGCGAGTATCGCGGCATTCGATTGAGCCTGCCGGGCGATCATCAGATTGAGAACGCCGTTGTGGTGATTCGCGCCGCTGAGATGCTGAACCAATTAGGAATTTGCGTGCCCGCGGATGCCGTGATTGCTGGTTTGCAAGTAGTGCAGTGGCCTGGACGGTTGGAGTGGCTCGTCCCATTTCAATCCTCAACAGACGCCGGACTGAACGGCGGGCGTCGCGCTTCATCCAATGGCGGTCGAGGCCGACCTGCGATTCTGCTGGACGGCGCTCATAATCGAGCCGGCGCGGTGGCGCTGCGCAGCTTCTTAGAGCGTTTCTTGTCTGTGCCCATCACCTTTGTGTTCGGCGTGATGCGCGATAAACAGATTGCAGAGATGGCTCAACTGCTATTTCCGCCGGCACGCCATGTGATCTTGACGCGTGTGGAGAATGAGCGGTCGGCAGACCCAGATGAGATTGAGCCGCTTGTATCGCCGTTTTGCCGCCACGTTCTGACCACGCGAACTGTTGAGCAGGCGATGCGGCAGGCGCTAGCTCTGACGCCACCCAATGGCCTGATTTGTGTGGCCGGTTCACTCTATCTGGTTGGCGCCGTCAAACAGCTCTGGCCAACGGTCAGTCGCCGACTCGCGGCCATTGGCCGTTCATCGCCGGCGCTCGCCCCTCATGTGTCTGAAGTCTAATGGCAGGAGGGAGGAGTCAGGAGTCAGAAGCCAGGAGTCAGGGGTTAGAAGACAGAAGGCAGAAGGTAGGGGTCGGGAAGCAGGAGCCTGAAGGCAGGAGGCAGAAATCTGAGGTGTGAAGTCCGAAGATGATGACGAAACCGCCTCGATTACAACTGGGCAACACTATCGGCGTTGTCGCTCCAGCCAGCAATATCCAGCCGGCGCTATTGGAGGCTGGCATCCGCGAATTGGAGCGATTGGGGTTCCGGACAAAATTTTTCGATTCCATCTTCGATAAATGGCGGTATACGGCTGGCTCGGACGAGCGGCGCGCAGGAGAGTTGAACGCGATGTTTGCTGATCCTGACGTCAACGCCATCATTGCGGCGCGAGGCGGGTATGGTACAGTGCGGTTGTTGCCCTTGCTGGATCGGGATGTGATTCGGGCCAATCCCAAAATTTTCATGGGCTACAGCGACATCAGCACGTTATTGATCTACTTTCAGCGCATGTTCCATTGGGTTACGTTTCATGGGCCGATGATCACACGTGAATTTGCCGGCGGCAGCCCTTATTACGATGGGGATTTGCTGGATCGCGTGCTATGTCGCGCCGAGCCTGCCGGTAACGTTGATACAAGCGGCACACAGATTCTGCGCGGCGGCATAGCGCAAGGCCGACTCGTTGGCGGCTGCTTGCCGATGGTCACATGTAGCCTGGCAACAGAATACGAGCTTGATACCCGCGATACGATTTTGTTTCTCGAAGATTATGCCTCCAAGCCATATCAAATTGACCGCATGCTGACCCATTTGCGACTAGCTGGCAAATTGGAGCACGTGCGCGGGCTGATCTTCGGTGAGATGACCGATTGCGTGCAGCATCCTGACCAAGGTTATACCATCATTGAGGTGATTCACTCGTGCCTTGAAGGATTGTCTGTGCCGGTCCTGTTTGGCTTGCGCTCCGGACATAGCGACGTGGGTAATCTGGTACTGCCCTTGGGCGTTCAGGTGCGACTGGATTGTTCAGGCGCGCAGGCTGTGCTCTCCATCGAAGAAGCGGCTGTCAGTTGAGGAGAGGTATGACGAAACTATGGGGCGGACGATTCACCGGCCACACTGATGAACAATTCGCGCGGTTCAATGCTTCTTTTCGATTTGATCGGCGGCTGTTCGTTGCCGACGTTCGCGCAAGCTTGGCCTATGCCGAGGCGTTGCGACAGGCCGGCGTGTTGACCGATGAAGACGCCGGCAAGATTCGGACCGGTTTAGAGGTCATCCTTCAACGGGGCCAGAACGAACCGCAATGGATTGACGCAGGCATCGAGCAGGGCGTCGAGGATGTGCACAGCTTCGTTGAAGCTGAGCTGGTGAAATTGGTCGGCGAGGTCGGTTACAAGCTGCACACCGGGCGCAGCCGAAATGATCAAGTTGCCACTGATCTGCGACTCTATTTGAGAGAGGCAATTGATGAGGCGCAAGCGCAGCTCCGAAACTTACAGCAAGCGCTAATAGCGTTGGCCGAAGCGCATAAGGATGTGGCCATCGCCGGTTACACGCATTTGCAGAAAGCGCAGCCGGTGCTGTTGGCGCATTACTGGCTCGCCTATTTTGAAATGTTCGCGCGTGACCGGCAACGGCTTGCCGATGCGCGCACGCGCGTGAATGTGTTGCCGCTCGGTTCAGGCGCATTGGCCGGGACCAATTATCCGATTGATCGGCAATTGCTGGCACGGCTGCTGGAGTTTGGTGAGATTTCTCGCAACAGCCTGGATGCCGTCAGCGACCGGGACTTCGTCATCGAGTTTATCGGCGCAGCGGCGCTCATCATGATGCACCTGAGCCGATTGTCTGAGGATTTGATCCTCTACTCGACAGCGGAGTTTGGGTTCATCGAACTTGGCGACACAGTGGCCACCGGCTCTTCGCTCATGCCGCAGAAAAAGAACCCGGACGCGCTGGAGCTGATTCGCGGCAAGGCCGGTCGCATCTTTGGCCATCACGTCGCATTACTCACAGTCATGAAAGGACTGCCGCTCAGCTACAATAAAGACCTTCAAGAAGACAAGGAGCCGCTCTTTGATACGATTGATACAGTGACAGACTGCTTGTCAGTGATGAGAACAGTTTTGGATAGCATCAAAATTCACCCGGAGCGCATGATTGCCGCTGCGAGCCGAGATTACCTGAACGCGACCGAGCTGGCTGACTATCTCGTGCGCAAAGGCATACCATTTCGCCAAGCGCATGAGTTGGTCGGGCGAGTCATTCTGTCTGCCTTGGAGCAGGGCAAACAGCTTGACGAAATTTCACTGGACGAGTACAGGCAATTTTCCTCGCTATTTGACGACGATGTGTATCAAGTTCTGTCACTCGATGCTGTGCTGGCCGGCAAGGCTGTAGCGGGCGGCACAGCTCCAGAACGTGTGACCGAAGCTGTGGAGGAAGCCAAACGGCGCTTGAGTCAGTAGCTCGATCCATCGAGAGCCTTCTGCCCTCTCTGTGCTCTCCGTGACCATTTTCAGCGAAGGAACTAAAGAATCCGGATGTTATCCACCGAAGTCACCTCGCAAGATTCTATCTTCGAGAGCATGCTCTAGAGCGATTTGTGAATGAGTTTACCCTAGGGCGCGCGCTCGCAGCGTGCGTCAGCCCGCAACAAGATGCGGGGCAACCAGGCTAAATGCAATTGAAAATCGCTCTACGTAACGTGACAAAAGTTGGTGGCGTTATTGGAGTGCTGCGGAAAGAGGTCTCAGGCATTGAAGTATCCCGGCAGGATGAGAGCATGCGGGAAGCAGTGATATGAGGCTAAGTAACTTGACAAAAGTTAGTGGCGTTTTTGGAGTGCTGCGACGTGTCGCAGCTTTCGCCGGAAAGCGGTGACACCTCACCGCACGCCAAAACGTCCCGTCCCCCCAAAATGTCCCAGAGCGTTTGTCCACCTACTTAGAGCGATTTTCAGTTGCGTTTAGCTGGGGCCCCACATCTTGCGGACTAATGCATGTTGGAACCGTGCGTTCCCCAGGGTAAACTCATTCACAAACCGCTCTAAGCTCGTGGAGTTTGGATAGAACGCGGATGCGGCGGATGCGGCGGATTTTCACGGATTGATCCGCGTTGATCAGCCGAATCCGTGTCATCCATGTTCCGTGAGCTTCTTATTAACTTCTAGCGATCTTCCATTGCCTTTACCCGGGCAGCGCCGGCCTGCGGGCTCATGCACGCTGCAAGTGCGCGCCCCAGGGTAGATTGATTCGCAAACCGCTCTAGTGTGGCTCGTACAGCGCGGTCGAAACAGTTGAGTGGGCTAATCCAATTTCGTGATAGATGGGGTGAGCCTACCCTTCCATGCGCAAGTGGAGGCGGTTGTTTTGTTGTTCTGAGACGTGCGCGTTTGTGGCCAGTGATCGGAGAGCTTGAACAAGCCAGTGAAAGAACGGGCGGCGCTGTTGAAGGCGTGAGGAATTGAGGATGATAGCTCCGCGAGGTTGCACGTCTGGCTACCTTCTGGTGGACGGCTACTGCTGCCGCCGCCGAAGTAAATCCCGAGTGAATATCTCAGGTTGTCGCTCAGTCAGTCTGAGCTGACTGAGCGGGGATGTGCGATCCTCACTCGCCATTTGACATGATCCGTGTCCTTCAACAAACGTGCCCGGCACGTCCCGATTCAAGCGCTGAAAAGGGCTCCAGTCAATATGCGTGAGTGCGACTACGGAATCCAGCGTGGAAGGGTCGCACTGCTCCAGGACTTCAACCGCTTCAGGGTTGGGCTGGAAGGTACTGCCCATCCGGTGGCGTTGTCACCGGCCATTAACTCAGTCCCCTTCGGGGATCCGAGCCAGTCGTCTGCGGGAACAGGCAGAGTGGCGTGTCACCGGCCATTGACTCGGTTCCCTATGGGGACTCCTTCTACCATAGGCGGTTGGCTTCATCAAACATCGCCTTTCTCCGGACTATTGGTATCAGTCACGTTTTCCTTGTTGATCATTGTGCCCATGCCCAGAGGTTGCTTGGCGAAGCACAATTCTACAATCTCACGCTCCCTACGACGTGATCATCGTGCCCATGCCTTCGTCGGTGAAGACTTCTTGCAGCAGCGCATTGCGTCGAGAGCCGTTGATGATATGCGCGCTTTTGACGCCTCGACGCAGCAGCGAAATGACCGATGCCAGCTTCGGAATCATGCCCGCGCCAATGCACGCTGACTCGACCAGTTGTTCAGCTTCGGCCAGCGTCAATCGCGAAATCTTACTATGTGGGTCGTTCACGTCACGATAAATCCCATCCACGTTCGTCATGTTGACGAGCTTTTCCGCCTGAAGCGAGACGGCAATTTCAGCCGCAATGGTATCAGCATTGATGTTGTAGACATTCCCTTCATCGTCAGCGCCGAGCGATGAGATGACAGGGACATAGCCATGATTGAGTAAGAGTCGAAGTAACTGCGCGTCAATCTCGACTATGTCTCCCACATGACCGTAATCTACCAGTTGAACGGCGCCCGTTTCGCGGTTGACGATCCGTTGAATCTCGCGGCGCCGCGCGCGAATAATGTTGCCATCGAGCCCGGAGAGCCCGACCGTTGGCACGCCCAGCCGACGCAGCACCGATAAGATGTCTGTGTTGATCTTGCCAGCGAAGACCATCTTCGCAATTTCCAATGTGCTGCTATCAGTGATGCGGCGACCATTGATGATGGTTTGAGGCACGCCGAGCCGTTCAGCCAGTTCGGTCAGTTGCTTGCCGCCGCCATGCACCACGAGCATGCGGAAGCCGACCTGATGGCACAGCGCAATCTCTTCGGCCAACGATTCGAGAATGCTCGGCTCTTCGGTGACATGCCCGCTCAGTTTAATGACAAACGTCTTTCCTTTGAATCGTTGGATATAGGGAAGCGCTTCCCGGAGCAGATCAAGTTGTTTGCTATCCATACAACCTCGATGATCGGTGGTGAGTTGCTGCGCCGAACGCTGTCGCACGATACGCGAAAGCATCCCGCTCGTGAGCGATCCGGCCGATGGTCAGTTGTGCGCGCTCCATGCTGAGGCCACCGTTCACTGCGACTACGGATGACTGAATATCGCGACGCGGTTTGATAGTGCGCGCTCCATGCTGAGGCCACCGTTCACTGCAACAACAATGAGAGGAGCGTTTTTTGAATGTGCAATCGGTTTGAGGCCTGATGCACAACGATTGAGCGCGGGCTATCCAAGACCTCATCGGCGACGACGACGTTGCGCCGCACCGGCAGACAGTGCATGAAGTAGCCGTTATTGGTTCGTGCCATGATCTCAGGTGTGACGATCCAGTGTTTGTATTGTTGTCGCATCTGCCGTTCTTCGTCCAGGCGCCCATAGTAATGTCGGCTGCCCCAGCTCTTGGCATAGACGACCTCAGCGCCCCGGCAGGCTTCGGCCATATCATGCACGACGCGGACGCGACTCTGATTGAGCGCGGCCTGTCGCTGGACTTCAGCCATGATGTCCGGATCGAGTTCGTATTCCGGTGGATGAGCAATCGTCAGGTCCATGCCATATTGCGCCGTGACCAGCGCGAAGGTGTTAGGCACGGCCATCGGCAGCGGCTTGGGATGATAAGCCCACGTCAATACGACTTTGCGCTGGTCAACCGTGCCGAACTTCTCCTTGATCGTCATCACATCAGCCAGCCCCTGCAAGGGATGGTGCATGCTTGATTCGAGATTGAGAATCGGGACGTGGCTGTAGCGCTTGAAGGCGTTGATGACCAACTCCGCTTTGTCTTCGTCATAATCCTGCATCCGCGGAAACGACCGCACTCCGATGGCGTGGACATACGTGCCGAGCACCGCTGCCGCTTCTTTGATGTGTTCGGTTTTGTCGCCGTCCATGACCACACCCTCACGGTATTCCAGCGACCATGTGCCTTGGCCAACGTCAAGCACGACCGGCACGCCGCCCAATTGCTGAATCGCCACAATCATCGAAGCGCGCGTTCGCAGCGATGGATTGAAGAAGACCAACGCCACACTTTTGCCGGCCAGTGGCAGTCCAGGCGTGATCCATCCATGCTTGTGTTGAATGGCCAGGTCCAACAGCGCCGACAATTCAGGACGACTAAAATCGGTTGTCGCCAGAAATGAACGACCTTTCAACGACGCCAGTATCGGCGGCGCCGCTTGCGCAAAATCGGTGGCCTGTTTCATAGCAACTCCTCCTCTACCTGTGACAGGGCATTGATGAAGAGATCAATCTCTGGTTGACGAAGCGTCAGCGGCGGCAACACCCGCAACACATGCGGGTCATCGGCCAATCCGGTGAGGATACGACGCTGGAGCAAGCCTTGCTGGAACGCCGCTGCCGGTTGCTTGAAGCGAATTCCTAAAAGGAATCCCAGCCCGGTGATCTGCTCAACGCTGGACAGTGCTTGACAGCGTTCCATCAAGTAACGGCTCTGCTGGCGCACGTTGTCCAACAATTGTTCCTGCGCGATGACCTCAAGTGTGGCCGTCAACGCCGCGCAAGCCAGCGGCCCGCCACCAAACGTCGTTCCAAAGTCGCCATAGCCGACGCGCGACGCGATGGCCTCGGTGACCAGCACGGCGCCCATCGGCACGCCGCTGGCGATGCCTTTGGCCAATGTCATAATGTCGGGCGTGACGCCCCAGCGTGGCGCAAAGAAAAATTCGCCGGTGCGCCCCATGCCGGTCTGGACCTCATCGTAGATCAACAGCGCGCCATATTGATTACACAGCCGCCGCAATCCTTGGTAGAACTCGGCTGACGCCATGCGAACGCCAGCCATGCTTTGAATCGGCTCCAGAAGAACGCCGGCCACGGTCTCATTCATCTTGGCGGCGACGGCCTGCAAATCGCCAAACGGAACGTGATGGTGATCAGGCACGAGCGGGGCAATGCCCTTGTGATATTTGCTTGAGCCGGTAGCGCTCAGCGCCGCCATCGTTCGCCCGTGAAAACCGCCTTCAAACGAGATGATGCCTGTTCGGCCGGTCAGTTTTCGCGCCAGCTTGATCGCGTTTTCATTGGCCTCAGCGCCCGAGTTCACAAAAAAGACTTTGCTCAATCCGACGGGGGCAATCTCAATCAGTTTCTGAACCGCTTCAGCGCGAGCGTCGTTGTAAACCAGGTTTGAGTAGAAAATCAGTTTTTCCACCTGCCGCTGAATCGCGGCCACAACCCGCCGATGGCAATGACCAGTAACAGCGACGGCATGGCCGCCATACAAGTCCAAATAACGCTCCCCCTGATCGGTCAACAGCCACACATCATCGCCACGCTCGATGACCAGAGGGAATTTCTTGTAGGTCGGCAGTTGAAAGCGGTCTTCAAGCTGACGCACGTGTTCGCTCATGGATGACTCCCCGGCCAGATCAACCCGGTCTGTTCTTCAAGTCCAAACATCAGGTTCATGTTTTGCACAGCTTGTCCGGCAGCCCCTTTGACCAGGTTGTCAATGGCGACAAACACGATCAGGTCATCGCCGCTGACTGCCCAACCGATGTCAACAAAGTTTGTGTTCTTGACCCAATTGACATCAGGCGAGCCGTCAATCAGCCGAACAAAGAAACAGTCGCGATAGTAGCGGCTCATCACATCCCCGATGTGGCCGGCTCTCATCGGAGTTTGCAGTGTGGCGTAGATCGAAGCAAAAATGCCTCGTACCATCGGCGCCGAGTGCGTCTGAAAAATCAGCCCGTCCTGCCACTGAGGATCGAGCGACCGCAGTGTTTGAACGATTTCAGGCCGATGCTGGTGCGCAAAGGTCTTGTACGCGAAAAAGCTGTTGACCCGCTTCGGATGATGCGTGTTCGCTGTCGGTTTAGCGCCGGAGCCAGATGAACCCGTCTTCGCATCTACGATGATCTTGCCACGCAACAGACGATGCGCAACCAACGGAGCCAATCCAAGCAACGTGGCCGTGGCAAAGCAACCGGGATTGGCCACGCAGCGCGCCTTTGCAATCTGACGAGCATGGAGCTCGCTGAGTCCATAAACAAATTCCTTTTGTTGAGCGATGGCTGTGTGCGCCTGTCCGTAGTGTTGCTCAAACAGAGCAGCATCGTTCAATCGGAAGTCGCCGCCCAGATCAATGATCTTGACCGATGCCGGCAAGCGCGGAACCAATTTCATGCTCTCGCCGTGAGGCAAGCCGAGGAAGAGGCAGTCAAGTTCGTTCAGCCGATCCGTGATGACCGTCTCAGTAAAGACAAGGTCGGTCAGCCGCCGCAAATTCGGATGAACCTGATCAACGCGCTTGCCCGCGTGCTCGTGCGCGGTGACCAGCTTGACTTCAACGTTGGGATGAAACAATAAAATCCTCAACAGCTCGCTGCCGCCGTAGCCTGACCCACCCAGAATGCCTACGCTGATTTTAACCATGCGTCCACTTTCTCCCGAACAATGGCAAACAGCGATTCGCCTCCGTTGAGCGCGTTGGCAGCAGGAATGCCGAATTCGCGCTCGATGAATTCGATCCCCATCTGACTGTCAGTAGTGGAGCCGGTGATGACGTGAATCTCGATGCCGCGTTGCCGCAGAAGCTGGATGCCACCCCACGCTCCGACGAAATCGCTGGCGCAAAAGACCAGTGCCGAGCAAAATCGCATGAAACTTGCATCATCGAACGCGGTGCCGACCTGATACCCACCAAGCAACCCGTCGCCCAGCTCCAGCACGATGACATCCGGCCGCACCGTGTTCAAATGGCTCACGATCGTTTTCGCAATGGGCGCGATGTCAGGCAGTCCAACGGTCGAAGGATACCCACAGTCGAGAAAGCTCAGCGTTTTGACGGCGCCGTGATCGCGCATGTTGAGCGTATCGCGCAGGCAGGCCACGCCGGTCAGCTTGCCAGCGGCTACGCGATAACCATGCCGAGTGAAATGCTTGATCAGTTCGGCAGCGGCTTGCGTTTTTCCTGAGTTCATGCAAGTGCCGGCGATCAAGACAATGGGCGCGCTGCTGTTCAACTGCTCAATGGTGTCAATTGCTGACTGACCGATATTCAGCACCTGCCCATCACGCATGGCGACGCCGAGCAATTCAGCTTCAATCGGATTACCCAGTGCATGGTGATGGCCCGTGCATCGTCCGATGACACCGCCCAGATTCAAGATGTGCAACCGATCGCCCGGCGCTACACGCGCCGGCACGTCCCCGACAAATCCTTTGAGCGCCTTTCGACGCCCCAGCACACCAACAATGATGTCGTGGGGATTGATACGCGCCAATCGGCCGCTGGTCAGCTCAAGCTGATTGTAGGTGGCGCTGTCGGTCAGCGTGCGAACGACAACGACATCACCGATGCGTGGCTCGGCTGGGAAGCCGATCTCGACTTCTTCATCCAACGCCAAATTGACCGTCGCTGAGGCGATTTTGTCAACGCGAATGACGGTTGGCAGCGAGCTGACAAGCGGGATGGCCTGCGGGCAGACAGCATACTCAGTGTTCATGGGGCGTGACCTCCGTGGCAAGATGGTAGCGAGCGGCGGAATCACCAAGCAGCGCCTGCAACTTCAGCCGCAGCGCATTGAGCTTGATGAATCCTTCGGCATCGCGTTGCTGATAAACCTCGTCCGCTTCAAACGTGACGTGGTCGTGCGAATACAACGAACGCGGCGCTTTCCGGCCAACAATCATGCAATTTCCTCTGTAGAGCTTGACGCGCACCGTGCCGGTGACATTTCGCTGTGTTTGTTCAATCATGGACCTCAACAACGCGAATTCAGGCGAGAACCAGAAGCCATAGTAGATGCATTCGGCAATCTTTGTGCCTAACGTGTCTCGCAGGCGCATGACTTCGCGGTCCAGTGTGATGGATTCCAACGCGCGATGCGCCGCGTGCAGGATCGTCACACCGGGCGTTTCGTATACGCCGCGCGATTTCATGCCGACAAACCGATTCTCCACCATATCCACGCGCCCAATGCCATGTTCGCCGCCAATGCTGTTGAGCGTTTGCAGCAAGGCCGCTGGTTCAAACGGTTGGCCATCGAGAGAAACGGGCACGCCTTCAATGAAGT
The DNA here is from genome assembly GCA_025054955.1 of Blastocatellia bacterium. Classification (NCBI taxonomy): domain Bacteria; kingdom Pseudomonadati; phylum Acidobacteriota; class Blastocatellia; species Blastocatellia bacterium. The sequence goes on from JANWZE010000086.1 coordinate 66,949, forward strand.
CAATCTCCAGATAGGCCGGCGTCGGTGCTGCTTGTTCGGGCGATTTGGTGAGTAAGAAAATGTCTTCCGGCGGCTCCAACCAAGGGTCTTCCAGAATGCCGCCTTCATAACTGCTGTGCATCAGATTCCGATCAATCGAATAGGGCCTCGCTTTGCTGGCGGCCACCGGAATCCGGTGTTGTTCGGCGTATTCGATCAATTCAGTGCGCGAACGGAACGGCCACTGCCGCCAGGGCGCGATCACCGTGATGGTCGGTTCCAGCGCGTAGTATGTCAATTCAAAGCGCACTTGATCGTTGCCTTTACCAGTCGCCCCGTGCGCCACAGCATCGGCCCCTTCACGACGGGCAATTTCAATCTGTCTCTTGGCGATCAACGGGCGAGCCAACGATGTGCCCATCAAATAACACCCTTCGTAGACAGCATTGGCTTTCACCGCCGTGAAGACAAAATCACGCACGAATTCGTCTTTGAGGTCTTCAATGTAGATTTTTGACGCGCCGGTGCGCAACGCTTTCTCATGCAAGCCGCTGAGCTCCTCCTCTTGTCCAACGTCGGCTGTGAAACAGACGACCTCGCAGCCGTACTGCTGCTTGAGCCAGTGGAGCATGACCGAGGTGTCTAATCCACCCGAATAGGCTAACACGATTTTATTGACTTGTTGTGTGTGCGTCATGAGCGTTTCCTTTTGAAGAGATTAAGAATTTGCTTGATGGCGCGACTTTGAGCCTCGCGATTCTTGACGGCGACGAAAATCGTATCGTCGCCGGCAACCGTCCCGACAACCTCCGGCAACTGCGCCTGATCAATGCGGACGGCGACGACCGACGCTTGTCCCGCCGCTGTCTTCAAAACGATCAGATGGTCGCCAGCAGTGTCCGCTTCCAATACGTCAACGAGCGGCGACTCGCCTCGTTCTAAGTGAGGCAGCCGATACGTGCCCCCCAGCTTGATGATGCCCAGTTCCGTAAGGTCACGCGAGATGCTCGATTGCGTCGCGACAATGCCCAGTTGCTTCAAACGGCGCTGCAATTGCGCTTGCGTAGACGCCGGTTTGGCCCGGATGATCTCCAGCAAGGTGCGTTGTCGTTCTCTCTTGTCGAGATGTGTCTGCATAATATGCACCTTTTCTGCATGAACGCGAAAAAGATGCATACTTATACGGCAACGTTGGCTCGTTTGTCAACGAGCCATCTCATATTGGTGAAATTCATTGCTGGGGTGGCGTGAGCCTGAGCCTGCGTGATGTGCGCCGGTCGCCACGTGGCGACTGGCGGGCGTGGCAGTGTTGAGACCATTGTCTGGAAGCCGCGCCAGTGCATTTCCGAGAGGGTGGGCTCAGAGCGAAGCCGGTTTACATACCAGCTCGGTGTGTTGCCTGCGTCGCGCTGTTGCCCTCTGTTTGGGATTTCAATCAAATGTTATATCATTCTTGACAATCTCCCCATTTTGACCTAAGAATATGCACCGCACGTTGAGCTGTTAAAACTAATCGGGAGGTTGCTTATGAAGCACAAAGCGCTGTGTTGGATTTCAGCGGTGTTGGTGATGACGGTGACCGTCTGTTCGGCGGCGGCGAGCGGACCCAGTCATTGGGCTGGCCAAGGCGGTTCGACAATCCAGATCGCTGACTATTATCCATTGCACGAAAACGATACGTGGACCTATCAAGTCAAAGATTACCGTGCTGACGGGCAAATTTATTACCGGCTCAGTCGGCAAGCTGTCAAAGGCGAAGCGACGATTGGGGACCGGATTACGGCGAAGAAGTTGGTGGATGATCGAGGCTTCTATTATCTGGTCTCAGCGGATGCGCAGAAGCTGGTCATCTATGGACAGAATGAAGGGCGTGGCGATGTGACGTACAATCCGCCTTACACGGTGGTGAACGTCAGCTATGAGTCGGGGCGACCATATCAAATGCCGCACGTTCCCTCCGTTGGTCAACCGGTTTTCTCCGAAGCGACCGTATATGGTTTTGAGAGTGTCGAAGTGCCGGCAGGGCGATTCAAAGATTGCCTCAAGGTTCGCTTCCAGTTCACCCGGCCATCCGGCGCGACGCATACGTTGACATCGTACTTGGCCAAGGGCGTGGGCGTGGTGAAGCAGATTCACGAGATTTATTCGCCGGCGGCGAATCAGACGCTTCGATCTGAGCACGAGCTGCTGAATGGAGTCGTCAACGGCGCTCCGATTGGCGGCGACTCGGCGGTGACGGTCAAAATCGCTGAGTACTTCCCCTTCCATCAAGGTGATAAGTGGACCTACGATTGGGAGTTCCGATTGCCGGATGGCACGGTTCGAAAGTTTGAGCGCACGCGACGCTTTGAAGGAACACGGTTCTTTGATGCCGGCGCAGCGTTCAAGCTCGTTGATGACACCGGCGAGGAGTATCAATACTATTCACTCGATCGTCGGACGGGCCTGCAAATCGTCGCTTCACGCGAGCGCGGCATGCGACAACAAGGAATTGAGTTCATGTACGACCCGCCGATGTTGCTCGGACGTGACGACATGGTGCTGGGCCGCGAATACAAATACACCAACGATGATGGACAAAACTTGATACATTTCACCACGCTGCTGGACGGCTTCCAACCGGTTACGACCCCAATGGGACGGTTTGAAAACTGCTTGCGCGTGTGTGTCAACTGGGAGACCAAGTCCAGTTCGGTGCGCAGCATCTACTACCTGGCTCGCGGCACTGGGATTGTGGCGTATGATTACGCCAACTACAACAAGGCGAATCGGCAGTTGATGATTGCATCGCATGGCCAGTTGAAACAAGCCACGATCAATAATCACACGGTGAGCACGGCGGCTGAAGCGTCGGCTTTGTGGGACAAAATGGTCGCCGAATTGAATGCGGCCTCAGAAGACCCCGAAGCGCGACGACTGTTTAAGGAGGCCAGCTTGAATCGGTATGTGTGGGACGCCAAGCTCGGTTTCCGTGGTTTTGAAGCCGATTTCATCATGCGGGTTGATGGCGGGCCGCCGACCAAGGGGCGCGTCATCTGCGCTCCCAATTTGAAGATCACGATTGATCATCCCGATCCAAAGATCCGTGCGCTGGCGCACGTCGAGATGAGCCAGTTTGTGACACACCGTGAGCCACGCGTGCCGTTTGATGATTGGTATGGCCCTGATCGCGCCAAGTTCAAGCTCGGTCGGATGACCCCGGAAGGTCGTGAGATTCTCGTTGAAGGCGACTCGATGGGTTCCAACTACATCATCGCCGATAAAATGGTGAAGTATCTCAGCCGTAATGTGGACCGGCTCGATTTCACCATTCACAACCAAAAGCATTTCAACGCCGAAGACGGGCGCTACATCACGACCGACTACAGCGTCACTTTCTACAAGAAAGGCACTAAAGAAGAAGTGGGCCGAGCTGAATTCAAGGACATGTACGTGAAGAAAGGCCCCTATTGGGTGCCGAAAGGGCGCATCCATCGCTCAACGTTGCAGGGCGAGCCGGCCCTGGTTGAGATGGAAATTATTAATTTGGAGTACCTCAAGTAAAGAGTGAGTGGGCAGTGAGTAGTGCCGTTTCGACTCTCACTGGCCACTCTCACTGACCCCTGTTTGTGGAGGAAGGCATGCAAAAAGGAAGAGTGATGAAGTTAATCATCTGTGCGGCGGCTCTCATCTTCATTGATGGGCTGTTTCACTGTCCGGTCTTGCGGGCGATGCCGCGCTTTCTGGAGTGGTATGAAGCCAGCCCCAACGCCCTCGCTGAATGGAAAGGTAAATGCACGCTGTGTCACGTCAACCAGGATGGTCGTGGGCCGCTCAATGAGTTCGGGCAAGCGTTCGCCGATCATGGTTTTCGGTTCACGCCGGAACTGGCTCAAGCTTTTCCCGATCGCTTTGCCGGCGTCGCTCGGCCTGAGGTAGCTGCGGCCAAGCCGACGGTGGATGCTAAAGAAATTTTCATGCGAGACTGCGCGGCATGTCACGGGGAAGACGGCAAAGGGACACTTCCCAATGTGCCCGATTGGACTGATGCTCAGTGGCAGCGGAAGGTGACCGATGCACAGATGACTGCGACCATTAAAACCGGAAAGGGACTCATGCCGGGCTGGAAAGACCAACTGAGCGATGAGGCCATCGCGGCGCTTGTGAAGTACGTGCGCGGGTTTGGTAAAAAGTAATTCGGGTCAGAGCACTTGTCCTGCTTGACGAACAGGGATGTTCTGAGGCATGCTCAGAACGTCCCTTGTGTTTTCATGGGGTGTAGTTGAGGAAGCCCGGAACCGTCGGCGGTATGAGCCGGACTCATCATAAAGATCAGGTTGGAGGAGATTATGTTTAGAAAGAAACTCATCATGGGGGTTATTGCAGTCGGATTGTTGGCCGGCCATCAGCTTCCTGTGTCGCAGGGGCAAAGTGGTCACAATTTTGCTGGTGTGTGGCGATTGACGATTCAGTTTTCGCCTCAGCTCTCTCCGTTTGAGTATGCGGTGATCGCGCGCCCAAGCCCCGGTTATAAGCCTGAGGATTTCGGGCCTGTGCCCGATGATAAGTTTGGCGAAGGATTGGTCATTGGCCCTTGCTTTGCCGCCAAGGCAGCGGGGTTGACCTGGCGGCACACGCCGCGCATCGGCAGTCCGGCCACAGGCGTGAGCTTGACGTTTGAAGTGACCAGCGCGTCGTCCCCTTCAACTATCGTGATCCGAGGCAATTTCTCGCCTGATGGCAACAGGATTGTTGGCGGAAAGTGTATCGTGATTAGTGACAACACGGAGGCATCGCAGGTTCAGCCCGGCCAAGTGTTCGACGACAAGATCGGCCAGGTGGTCACACTGGTGCCCTACACGCTGGAACGAGTCCGGAGCATGTCCTGCGGCGGCGTTGACATTCCCTAAGCGTGCGTCTCCATGCACTCAAGCCGTCTGGTCGCGCGACGAGCTCGCCGACTAGACGGCCCGTTCCGTTCGACCACCGCATCGAAAGACCTGGCACTGGGGTTGCAGCACGCTCGCCGACAAGAGTGTAAAAGGGGGTTATCATGCGAACGCTAATCAAAAACGGTCGGATTGTGACCGCTGTGGACGATTATTATGGCGACATCCTCATTGAGGGTGAAAGAGTCACGCTGATTGGACAACGCCTCGATATACCCGCTGACCGCGTCATTGACGCCTCAGATAAGCTGGTCATACCGGGCGGGGTTGATCCCCATGTGCATCTGGAGTTGCCGTTCGGCGGGACGTATTCGTCCGACGACTTCCGCACTGGCACGATTGCGGCGGCTCATGGCGGAACAACGACGATTATTGATTTTGCCGTGCAGTACAAAGGCCAGTCGCTGATTGAAGGGCTTGACGCCTGGCATCGAAAAGCAGAAGGGAAGACGGCGATTGATTACAGCTTCCACCTGATTATCACTGACCTGCCGGATGCGCGCTTGCCTGAACTCAAGCAGGTGATCCTGAACGAAGGTGTGCCCAGCTTCAAGTTGTTCATGGCTTATCCCGGCGTCTTCCTGGTTGACGATGGCACGATTTTCAAAGCGATGCTCACGGCTGGACAGGCTGGCGGGTTGGTCTGCATGCATGCGGAAAACGGGGTGGTGATTGATGTGCTGGTTCAACGCGCGCTGGCTGAAGGCAAGACAGCGCCCAAGTATCACGCGCTGACCCGTTCGCCAAAAGCTGAAGCAGAAGGCACCGGGCGAGCTATTGCCATTGCTGAGATGGCTGGTTCGCCGGTTTACATTGTGCATCTCAGTTGCGCCGATGCGCTCAACAAGGTGCGAGAAGCGCGCGACCTGGGGCTGCCCGCGTATGCTGAGACGTGTCCGCAGTATCTCTTCTTGGATTACTCCTTGTACGAACAAGAAGGCTTTGAAGGCGCCAAGTACGTCATGACACCGCCGCTGCGCGAAAAATGGCATCAGGACGAATTGTGGAAAGGACTTCGCATGGATGACCTGCAAGTTGTCTCCACCGACCATTGCCCGTTCTGCTTCAAGGAACAGAAAGAGCTGGGACGAAACGATTTCAGCAAAATTCCCAACGGTGGTCCCGGCATTGAGCATCGCGTCAGTTTGATCTACAACGGCGGCGTGGTTGGCGGTCGCATCAGTTTGAATCGTTTTGTTGAGCTTGTCTCCACGGCGCCGGCCAAGATGTTCGGTCTCTTTCCGCGAAAGGGCACCATTGCCATCGGCTCAGATGCTGACATCGTCATTTTTGATCCACATCGGGAAGTGACATTGAGCGCGGCGACGCATCACATGAACGTTGATTACAGCGCCTATGAAGGCATGAAGGTCAAAGGTACGACCGACGTGGTGCTCTCACGCGGCAAGGTGATTATTGAGGGCGGTCAGTATGTGGGCACGCCCGGCGAAGGACGGTTTCTCAAACGTTCGACATTTAGCCCGGTGTAGCTTCTTACGGCAGCGCCCTGCTGATCTATCATCTGCCTGATGCTGCTGGTCAGGCAAGGAGTTTCCGTCTTCAAACTTTCCCCAGCTATAGGCCAAAGACAAAGCAGACAATCAGCGACCCTATCGTTTATCCGTTCTGTTGTGATTGGTCGGTGAGCGAGGGTCTGCTTGCTGCTTGCAGGTATTGAACCAGCAAGCCATGAAAATGGTGGACGCCGTTCTCTCGTTTGACAGAGTAGCGCCCGCTCCTGTAGGTGCGCGAGCGCAAGCCGCGTTGTACGGCTTCACAGATGGCGATGTCTTCGACCTGAATTTCATCGCTGAACGCCACTGTTTCCTGAATGCGTTGCTGCACATCTGGTCTCTCTGGATTGAGGAAGTACCATTCAAAGACGGTAAGGGTGCGCTCTGGGCCTAGTGGCACAATGAGGTTGGTTGAATAATTGTCGGGATAGACGTTGAGCATCAGATTGGGGAAGACCCAGAAGTAACGAGCTTGGCTCTCAGCGTCGGAATCCCCGCGCCGCAGTCGTGGTTTATTAGTTGGTTTGATAGGCGCATGTTGAATGGAGTAATACGATTTTGTTTCGGTGCGATACTGCGCGTAATCGAGTTGTTGCATGAGTGATGGATGAACGATAGGAATATGGTAACCTTCGAGGTAGTTATCAACGTAGACTTTCCAGTTGCATTCAATGTACCAATCGCGTCGCGCGGCCAATGTCATCTGCGCCAGGTCGGTGTGACCGAGCTGTGCGGGCAGGTCTTCGAGCGTGTGTGCCAGGGGTAAAGCCTCAGGATCGAGATTGACGAAGACGAGTCCGTTCCAGGTTTCGATGCGAAATGCTGGCAAGCCGAAGGCCTCTTTGTTGAAGTGTTGCACGCCGTCGAATTCCGGTGTGCCGAGCAATCGTCCATCGAGCGAATAGGTCCAGCCGTGATAGCCGCACTGAAACGCTTTGCAGTGACCTTCGGCTCGGGCAACCGGTCCGGCGCGATGGCGGCAGACGTTCGACAGCGCGCGCAGTTGACCGTCGGCGCCGCGCACGACAATGATCGGTTCATTGGCGACGGTGGTAGTGAAGTAATCGCCCGGCGCGTTGACGCGCTCGTGGTGTCCGACCAGTTGCCAGGTGCGCGCAAAGATATGGCTCATTTCGCGCTCAAGCATAGTCGGGTCAACATACCAGTGAGACGGCAGAGTTAATGCCGTGGCAAGCTGCTCATCAAACACGAAGTCGTCTGGTTGCATAGTTCGTCAATAGAGTCCGTCAATATGAAACCGCGTCCTGGCGGGATTGTCAATTGACCGGTCGTGTGCGTTGCGTACATCTGACCGACTGCGATAAGCTAGCGCTGGCTCATGATGCCTTCACAAACACCCGAACGGAGCCAGTTGCTCCGTCAATTGAGCTTGCTTGATTCGATCATGATCAACGCCGGCGTGATGATCGGCTCAGCCATTTTTCTCGTTCCCGCTACCATTGCTCAGCAGGTTGAAACCCCTTGGCTAATGCTCGCGGTGTGGCTGGTTGCCGGCCTGCTGTCGCTATGCGGCGCATTGGCGTTTGCCGAGCTGAGCGCCATGATGCCTGCTTCGGGCGGCGCCGTCGTCTATTTGAGCGAGGCGTATCATCCATTCTGGGGCTACCTGTATGGTTGGACCGTATTCGCGGTCATCCAGACCGCCTCGATTGCCGCCGTGGCCGTGGCATTGGCGACGTATGTCGGTTATTTCATCGCGCTGACCCCATGGATGATCAAACTCATTTCGATTCTGATCATCTTGTTTCTCTCGTGGCTCAACGGGCTGGGTGTGAAGCAAGGCGCACACATGCAGAATGTCTCCACGTTGTTGAAAGTCGGGTTGCTGCTGATCATCATCGTCGCCTGTTTGATCGGCCCGCGCGAAGGTGTAGCCGATTTTTCCACGTGGTGGCCAGCTACGCCTCAGACCACTCTGTTGAGTCAATTCGGACTGGCCATCATGGCAGCATTGTGGGCATACGACGGTTGGATCAGTATCACCTATGTGGGCGGAGAGGTCAGGCAGCCTGACCGATTCTTGCCGCGTTCGATCACGTTTTCAGTTCTCATTGTGATCGTGTTGTATGCGTTGGTCAATCTCGCTTATAGCATTTCGCTGCCGATGGCTTCGATGGCCCAATCAGAACGAGTCGCCGCGACAGCCGTCCAGCAGGCTGTGGGACCGTGGGGCGGCGCATTGGTCGCATTGGCAGTGATCGTCTCGTGCTGGGCGGCGGTCAACGGTATGATCCTGTCAGGTGGGCGGGTGTATTACGCGATGGCTGTCGAAGGCCTCTTCTTCAAGCGACTGGCCTCACTGCATCCAACTCGCCACACGCCGGTTGCTTCACTCTATGTGCAAGGTCTCTGGGCCAGCCTCATCGCGTTGACAGGAACCTATGATCAGCTCTTCACCTATGTCATCTTCGATTCCTGGTTCTTTTATGCGATGGGTGGCGCGGCGGTGTTGATACTGAGGCACAAGCAGCCTGATCGCGCGCGAGCGTATCGCACATGGGGATACCCTTATGTGCCGATTCTATTCGTCGGCCTATCGCTGGTGTTATTGATCAACACACTTGTGTCGGACCCGCGCGATGCATCTATCGGCATAGGGATTGCCTTGCTGGGTGTGCCGGGATATATTGCTTGGTCTAAGAAACCTGTTATGTCGGAGCCGCCGTTGCAGCGTCAATGACGATGTCACCGGTTAGGTGAAAAACTGACGGTCACTGGTTGAATCAGAGAACGCGCCGTTGCAGCGTCAATGACGACGTTACAGGTTATGTGAAGGAGGAATGCAAGACTGATGATTGAAAAAGGTGTGAAGATTGAGCCACCCAATGGCAAGCTGGGTGTGCTGTTGGTGGGGCTTGGGGCCGTGAGCACGACGTTCATTGCCGGCGTGGAAGCAATACGCCGTGGCTTGGCTCTGCCCATTGGCAGCCTAACGCAGCTCGGGACCATCCGGCTGGGCAAGCGGACCGAAGGGCGAGTGCCATTGATCAAAGACTTTGTCCCATTAGCTTCAATGGATGATCTGGTGTTTGGCGCGTGGGACATTTTTCAGGACAATGCCTATGAGGCTGCCCTCAAAGCCGGCGTTCTGGAAAGGAATTTGCTCGATCAAGTCAAGGAGCCGTTGCAACAAATCGAGCCGATGAAGGCCGTCTTCGATCAACGCTACGTCAAGAAATTGTCTGGCAGCAATGTCAAGACGGGCACAAGCAAATTCGACTTGGCGCAACAACTGATAGAGGACATCCAGCAGTTCAAGCAGCGCCACGGCTGTGCACGGCTGGTAATGATTTGGTGCGCATCAACTGAAATTTTTCTGACTGCCGATGCCACGCATCAGTCCGTTGAGTCATTCGAGCAAGCTCTGAAAGAGAATTCACCCTCGATTGCCCCTTCGATGATTTATGCCTACGCGGCGCTACGGCTCGGCATTCCGTTTGCCAACGGAGCGCCGAACTTAACAGTAGATATTCCGGCAATGTGGGCGCTGGCTGCTGAAACCAACGCCCCGATTGCCGGCAAAGATTTCAAAACTGGCCAGACGTGGATGAAGACAATTATCGCGCCTGGCATCAAAGCGCGGCTGCTCGGCTTGAACGGATGGTACTCAACCAACATCCTCGGCAACCGCGATGGCGAAGTGCTGGACGACCCGGAGAGTTTTAAGACAAAGGAAGAATCAAAATTGTCGGTCCTCGAATATATTCTCCAACCGCAACTCTACCCACAGTTGTACCATGACTTCACACACGTCGTGCGCATCAACTATTACCCCCCTCGGGGTGATAACAAAGAAGGATGGGATAACATTGACATCGTCGGCTGGCTTGGCTATCCGATGCAGATCAAAATCAATTTCCTTTGCCGTGATTCAATCTTGGCTGCGCCAATTGTGCTCGACCTTGTGTTGTTCCTCGACCTTGCCCAACGCTGCGGAATGAAGGGCATTCAGGAGTGGCTGAGTTTCTACTTCAAGAGTCCGATGACCGCGCCGGGATTGTATCCTGAACATGATTTGTTCATCCAACTGATGAAACTCAAAAATACGCTCCGACATCTGCGTGGTGAAGAGCTGATCACGCATCTTGGGTTAGAGTACTACGACTGATGGATCGTGGGTTGTGATTCGTGGATCGTGGATCGTGATTCGTGATTTGTGATTCGTGGATCGTGGCTCGATTCACGGGCCCCGGCTCACGGGTCACGGCTCATGGCTCACAGACGCCGGCTTACAGACCCCGGACCCCGGATCACGGATAATGGTGATGGTATGGAATGGATTTGGCAGTTCGTTGATTTCTTTATTCACCTGGATAGGTATTTGAGTGAGATCATTCGGGCGTATGGGACATGGACCTACCTGATTTTGTTTCTCATCATTTTTTGTGAAACCGGTTTGGTGGTGACGCCTTTGTTGCCGGGCGATTCGTTGTTGTTTGCTGTCGGCGCATTTGCTGCCATGGGCGCGTTGGATGTCTGGTGGGCGTTTGTGCTGTTGAGCATCGCGGCGATTGCTGGAGACACGGTCAATTATTGGATTGGTTACCACATGGGGCCGCGCGTCTTTCACGAGGAGCATCGTTTCTTTCGCAAAGAGTATTTGGATCGCACGCACCGATTTTATGAGCGTCACGGGGGCAAAACGATCATCATTGCTCGCTTCGTCCCGATCATTCGCACATTTGCTCCGTTTGTGGCGGGCATTGGGCGCATGACGTATAGTCGTTTTGTCGTCTACAACGTGGTGGGTGGTCTGCTCTGGATCGCCATCTTTGTCTTTGGTGGTTACTATTTCGGCAACATTCCGATTGTCAAGCGTAACTTCACGCTGGTCATTATCGCCATCATCATTATCTCTGTGATGCCGGCTGTCATCGAGTATTGGCGTCAGCGACGTCAGGCGTGGTCAACTGATGCAGTCGAATCCATCGAGGGTTGACACGTTGGCGTGGACTTGAGTATAAGCTGCCGCCTAGTCATGGGCCGACGATGTCGTTGAGGATGGAGAGCAGGCGTTGATGAGCGACGTGCTGAGGCGGTTTGAGCTGCCCGAACGAATCGGACGGCTGGCTGAATTGGCATATAACTATTGGTGGAGTTGGCATCCGTCGGCCCGCGAGCTCTTTCGTTTGATTGACCATCCGCTCTGGCGACAGGTGGCGCACAATCCCGTGCAGTTCCTGCGCCTGGTTGATCCGGCGAAATTGGCGGCAGCCGCGCACAGTACGACGTTCTGCCGGTTGTATGACGCCGTCATCAAGACGTTTGACGACGAGCTGAAGACGCGCGATACATGGTGCGCGCGAACGCTGCCGGAGTTAAGCGAGCGTCCTGTAGCCTATCTTTCGTTTGAATTCGGCCTGCACAATTCCTTGCCTGTTTATGCCGGTGGGTTGGGCATTCTGGCTGGCGATCATTGCAAAGAAGCCAGTGACCTGGGCATTCCGCTCGTCGGCGTCGGCTTCATGTATCCGCAAGGCTACTTTCGCCAACGCATTTCAGCCGATGGATGGCAGGAATCGCTCTACACACATTTAGATTTTGCCGATGCGCCGGTTCGCTATGCGCGGATGCCCAGCGGCGAGCATTGCGTTGTCAAAGTGCCGTTGCGGGAGCGCGACGTGCGCATTGCGGTGTGGCGCGTGGACGTCGGACGTGTGCAGTTGTACCTGATGGACGCCAATGTGGAAGGGAATGATCCGTGGGATCGTGAACTGACAGCTCGGTTATATGGCGGCGATCATGAGCATCGCATTGAACAAGAGATGATTTTGGGAATCGGCGGCGTCCGTGTGTTGCGGGCGCTCGGCATCCATCCGGCTGTGTGGCATGCCAATGAAGGCCATGCCGCGTTTATGATGTTGGAGCGGATTCGTGAACAGGTGGAGCGGGGCTTGACGTTTGAACAAGCCGCCAAAGAGGTTCGCCAGACCACGATCTTCACAACACATACGCCTGTGCCCGCAGGCAATGATTCATTTCCGCTCCACCTGATCAGCAAGCACTTTCGTCATTATTGGGGATCGTTAGGGTTGACGGAAGAGAAATTTTTGGCGCTGGCCGCCCATCGGGAGACGTGGGGCACAGGATTTAACATGACGGTCTTAGCCCTGCGACTGGCCGGTCGAGCCAACGGCGTCAGCCGGCTGCACGGTGAGGTGTCGCGTCAGATGTGGCACACATTGTGGCCCGACCGTCCCATCCAACAAGTGCCGATTGACTCGGTCACCAATGGCGTCCACGTGCCGACGTGGATTGCGCCAGAGATGAATCTATTGTTCAACAAGTTTCTTGGGCCTGATTGGATCAAGCGACATGACGATCCCGACATGTGGGAGCTCGTCATGGAAATTCCTGATGAACAGCTCTGGGCTGTTCATCAACAATTGAAGCGAAAACTATTGAGTTTTATCCGTGATCGCGTGCGGCACAAGTGGCGACAAGGATTACTCAATGCGGAGCAGGTGATCGCGGCTGGAGCGTTATTGGACACCAACGTGTTGACGATTGGATTTGCCCGCCGGTTTGCCACCTACAAACGGGCTCACCTGATCTTTTGGGACCTCGCACGATTGCAAGAGTTGTTATTGTCTGCGGCGCGACCGGTTCAGATTGTATTTGCTGGCAAGGCGCATCCGGCTGATCATGGGGGTCAGCGCCTGATTCACTTAGTTTATTCGGCTGCCAAAGACTATCGGTTTGCCGGTCGTGTGGCGTTTGTCGAAGATTATGACATGCACCTGGCTCGTTATCTTGTCCACGGCGTTGATGTGTGGTTGAATAACCCGCGTCGGCCACAGGAAGCCAGCGGCACCAGCGGACAAAAGGCCGCACTCAACGGTGTTCCTCACTTAAGTATTTTGGATGGCTGGTGGGCCGAAGGCTATACAGGCAACAATGGGTGGGCGATTGGCGATCATCACGAGCTGCCGAACGAGGCGCTTCAGGACGAAAGAGATGTTGAATCACTCTATCGCCTGCTGGAGCAGGAGGTCGTTCCACTCTACTATGAACGCGACCGGGATTCTCTACCGCGCGGCTGGATACAGGTGATGAAACAGGCGATCCGCACGTGCGCGCCGAGATTCTCCGCTCGTCGCATGGTGAAGGAATATGCCGAACGATTTTATGCGCCAGCGGCCCGCGCAGCAGCATCGTTGAAAGCTACGTGACGTTCGTTACCTGTCCCCAGTGGGGATTCATTTCTGCCTTCAGCATGCACTGGCACACGAGCAACAGCACGCCACGAGCAATGAAAAAGTTATTTCTCGCGGATTGTGAGCGGCTTTTTTGAGGGGGGACGATGAAAAAGGAACACACGCTGACCGGCGTTCCAAGCGCGTCGCAGGCTGCGCCGGCTTCTCGTTGGGGCCGCTGGTTATTTCGACTGGATGAGCAGGCTGAAGAACGGCGTCACGAACAAACGCATCCCTGGTACAAAGTGTTGTGGCTCACCGGCGTGGATTATTTTTCCACGCTTGGTTACCAGCCTGGCATTGCGCTGTTAGCGGCGGGCGCTTTGTCTCCGCTGGCCACGGCGATTCTGCTTCTGGTGACGCTGTTTGGCGCCTATCCGACTTATGCGCAAGTAGCCCGCCGGTCTTATGCCGGGCAAGGCTCGATTGCCATGTTGGAAAATCTGTTGCCGGGCTGGCGCGGCAAATTGTTTGTGTTGGTGTTGTTGGGATTCGCGGCCACTGATTTCGTCATCACCATGACCTTATCGGCTGCTGATGCTGCGCTGCATGCCATCGAAAATCCTTACTTGCAACCCTACTTAGGCCACGCGCAACTGAGCACCACCATCGTGCTTCTGGCCTTACTGGCGCTCGTCTTTTTGAAAGGATTTCGCGAAGCGATCGGACTGGCCACAGCGGTCGCCGTGCCGTACATCCTATTGAATCTGATCGTGGTGATTCGCTGCCTGATTGAAGTGTTTCACCATCCCGAAGTGTTTCCCCAATGGCAAGCCAGCCTGGCGCTCAAGGGTGATTGGACGATGTTGCTGGTTAGCTCAGTCATTATCTTTCCGCGATTGGCTTTGGGACTGAGTGGATTTGAGACCGGCGTCACCGTGATGCCGCTCATCTCTGGAGGCGTTCAAGACATTGGCGAATGTTATCCCCGGGGTCGTATCCGCGCTACCCAACGCTTGTTGCTGGCCGCTGCGCTGATCATGAGTTTCATGTTGTTGACGTCCAGTTTCGTCACCGCTTTGCTGATTCCGCCGGAAGATTACGCCGAAGGCGGGCCGGCATCGGGCCGCGCCATTGCTTACCTAGCGCATCGCTATCTGGGGGCGACGTTCGGCTCGATCTACGATTTTTCCACGATCTTGATTCTCTGGTTTGCCGGCGCGTCGGCGATGGCTGCGCTGTTGAATTTGATCCCGCGCTATCTGCCGCGGTTTGGCATGGCGCCGCAATGGGTCGCTTATGCGCGGCCACTGGTGATCTTGCTCTTTGTCGTGGATGTCATCGTCACGCTCGTGTTCAACGCCGATGTTGAAGCGCAGGGCGGCGCGTATGCGACCGGCGTGTTGGTTTTGATCTTGTCGGCGGCTGTGGCTGTGTCGCTGGCCTTCGCAAGCGAGCGGCGAGACGAACCGGATCGCAAGCAAGCTCGCCGACTGTTCTGGTGGGAGGCCTATTTCTGGATCGTTTCAGCCGTGTTCGCCTTTGCGCTTGTGGATAACGTGATTGCCCGCCCCGATGGTGTGATTATCGGCAGTTGCTTCATCGTGGCCATTGTGTTTTTAAGCGGCTTGAGCCGGTATCGCCGCTCGACCGAGCTGCGCGTGTTTGACATCAAGTTGATGGATGAAGAATCGTTGCGATTGTGGCCGTTGTTGAAAGGCAAGACGGTCAACCTGGTCCCATTGCGCACGTCCAATGAGGCGGCGCGGGTGCGCAAAGAGCGCGAGATTCGCAAGTATTATTCGATTGAAGGCCCGCTGGCATTCATCCATGTCAATTTGGTTGATGATCGCAGCGAATTCCTCGCTCGATTGCGCGTTCGCGTGCGTTCCGAACGCGACAATTATGTGATCGAGGTCTACGGCGCTGTGGCGATTGCCAACACGATTGCTTATCTGAGCGAATTGATTGACCCAAAGACGTTGTTCCTCGGCTTAGCTCGCCAGAATCTGACGGTGCAAGCCTTGAAGTACTTGTTCCTTGGCGAAGGCGAAGTTGGGCTGATGGTTTATACGATTTTGCTTCGTTACTGGGAATCAACCCCGGAGGAAGACGTTCGTCCGTTGATCTTTTTGATGAGCGAGTGAGAGCAGCGCAGAAAGGCCGCGACCTTGGTTGCATTCATGCCGGTTGGCTCACGCCGGCACGAGTCTCACCAGACGCTGGCGAAGTTCCGGGTGACGTTGGTTGCGTTCATGTCGGTTGGCTCACATGGTCTGGCGGTTGCGTCAGGGCGGTGACGGTGGCGATATTTTCCGGGTTGCCCAAGACGATCAACTGATCGTTGGCCTCCAGCCGCGCCTCAGCATCAGGATTTGCGAGGATGACCCCCTGACGACGAATCGCGACGACGGTCACGCCGTATTTCTTTCTCAGGGCTAGTTGGCCCAGCGTCTGGCCGACCATCGCCGAGCGTTCATCCAGCCGCAGCGTGCTGATTTGCACATCGGTCAGGTACGGCCTCACATCGTTGATCGAAGCTGTCTCCAGCATTGGACGGCGCAGCATCTGGTAGCCATCGGCGCGCACCTCAGCGATAAATCGCTCAATGTCATCTTTGGGGACCAAGTATTTTGCTAACACGCGGGTGAAAATTTCTATCGAGGTTTCAAATTCTTCCGGGATGACTTCGCTGGCTCCCAGTTCCAGCAGCGGTTTCATCTCTTGAAGGAAGCGAGTTCGCGCAATGATGTAGAGGTTCGGATTGAGGCTCCGCGCCAGTTCAATGATCCGGCGCGTCGCCGCAGGATCAGAAATGGCCACGACCAAGACCCGCGCTGTCCTAATGCCGGCATGTTCTAGGACAGCCTGCTGCACAGCATCGCCATAGAAGATCGGTTGTCCTTTAGCCTGTTCTTTGCGAACGGTCTCGGGATTGATCTCAATGATGAGGTACGGAATACCGGAGGCATCGGCTGCACGCGCCACGTTTCTGCCGTTGAGCCCGAATCCAACGATAATCAAGTGATCGTAGTTGACTTTTGTCATCGCGTCGGCGCCTTGCGGGAGCGCAGGGAATAGCCCCGATCTGAGCCGTTCCGGCCACGGCCATCGTAACACTGCTGTGACCAAGCGAGGCGCCATGGCCATGACCAGCGGCGAGACAGCCATCGTCAGCACCGAAACGGCGAGGAAGAGTTGATAGGAAGTTGCTTCCAAGAGACGATAACCGATGCCAATTTTGGCCAGCACAAACGAGAACTCGCCAATCTGCGCCAACATCAAACCTGTCAATAGCGCCGTGCGCAGCGGGAATCCCAGCAAGGCTGTTGCCAAGCTGGCCAGGCTCGCTTTCAAAACAAAGACGCTGACAGCCGTCGCCAAAATCAGACCGGGGTGCTGCACGACAAATTGGATATCAAGCAGCATGCCGACCGAGACAAAGAAGAAACTAACGAACACGTCACGGAACGGCAGCACACTGCTGAGCGCCTGGTTGCCATAAGCAGATTCGGAGATGATCAGCCCGGCAAAAAACGCGCCGAGCGCCAGCGAGAGGCCAATCTTTGATGTCAGCCAGGCGACCGCTAAACAGATCAGAATGATGCCTAGCAGAAAAACCTCACGACTGCGCGTTTGCGCAATCTGATAGAGCAACCAGGGCATCAGCCATTTAGCGGCCAACACGACCATGCCAATGACGCCGACTCCTTTGACGAGCAGGAGTAGCAAAGGTTGGCCAATCTCTTGCACGTCGCCGGCCAGCAGCGGCGTGAACAGGATCATCGGCACGGTGATGACGTCCTGAAAAATCAGCATGGCCAGACCGGTCCGCCCCTGTGGCGTGTCCATCTCAGCGCGTTCCTGCAAAAGTTTCAAGGTGATCACCGTGCTACTGAGCGCCACCAGAAAACCGATGAAGATGGACTGCCCCACCGGTTGACCGAACTGGCGAGCAATCAAAGCGGTCGCCACAACGGTCAGGATCACCTGTATGCTGCCGCCGAGCAGCGCCGCCCGCTTAATCTGCATCAGGTACTTGATCGAAAATTCGATGCCGACACTGAACAACAGAAAGACCATGCCCACTTCTGCCAGCACCTCGACATCGTGAACAGCTTGAATCAAGCCGAGGCCGTGTGGGCCGGCCAACAATCCCGTCAAGAGAAAACCGACAATCGGCGACAGGTGCAGCCGGTGACACACAAACAGCACGACAATGGATATGGCAAAGATGATGAGAATGTCATTCAACAGTGGTATCGTCATCAACTTGCTCGTTCCTTGACATTGAAATCTCGATCCACTTCGAGCCGCAGCGCCGGCATCAGCGATCTTGAAGTCTCAACTCAATTCGAGCCGCGACACGGGCCTCGGCCGAGCCAGACAACTGCGACCCTCGCGCTCTCATGCGCTTTGGCGATGAATCACCTTCACCACTGCGCTCGATGCGATGTGGCCAAGCGGCCTTCGTGCTCTCACGCGCTTTGGCGATGAACCGCTCGCAGAATCAGCGCGCTGAGCAAGCTGACTCAGTTGGTTGTCGCGGCATTGCGTTGTTCCGCATGTTTGTTCATCTGTCGGACGGCTGCTACTGCGAAGACATGCCCATAGCCGGGCTTCATCATGCAATCACTGAATCTCGACTGTCTGCCCCCGATAAGGGCCCTCATGATAGGGTATCGCTTCGCCCCGAAACGACAGGCGTAGCAACGGGGGCGCAAGCAGTGTCGTCACGACCGCCATGAACAGAACGACGCCGTACATCGCTGGCGAGATTGTTCCCAGACCCAGTCCGATCTGAGCCACGACGATACCAACTTCACCACGCGGAACCATGCCAAGACCGACCTGCGTCGCCCGGCGCCATCCCAGCGTGATCGCTCCAGCGCCGCAGCCAACCAGTTTGCCTATGACGGCCAGCAGTGTGACCAGCACCGCCATGATGAGAACGCCGGCATTGAGAAATGCGTCCAGGCGCAACTGCATGCCGATGTTGACCAGGAAAAACGGAACGAGAAATTCCATCAGCGCCTCAGATTGATGAACCAGCTTAGTCTGGTGGGCACGTTCGGCCAGCATGACGCCTGCCAGGAAAGCGCCAATAATGGCGGCCACGCCGATATAAGCGGCAGCGTCGGCAATTCCTAAGCACAGGATCAATGCGAAGGCATAATAAGATTGTCTCACGCGCAACTGCTCAACGCGCGGCGCCAGCCGGTTGACCAGACGCGAGCCGACGACCATAAGAAATATGGTGAATCCGATGGCCAGCCCGGCTGTTGTAGCCAGCTCTGCGTAGTTGATGGTGCCTTTGGCCAGGCCGCTGACAATGGCCAGAATCAATAAGCCGAGCACGTCGTCAATAACCGCAGCGCCGAGTATCACGCGACTCGTTTGAGCGTTAATCAACCCCATGTCACCAAGGACACGAGCTGTAATGCCCACGCTCGTAGCCACCATCGCAGCGCCGATAAAAATGGATTCAGTGCGCGTGTGACTCCCCATGAGCCTGCTACCCGTGAGCTCGACCAGCCCATAGCCGAGCAGAAATGGCACGATGACGCCGAGCACAGCCACAACTGTCGCCGTCTTGCCGACGCGGAACAGATCGCTCGGTCGTGTCTCCAATCCGACGGTGAACAACAAAAAGATGACACCGAGTTCAGCCAGGAAGGTCGTAATCTCCGTCGGCGAGACCAGTTTGAACACACTTGGGCCAATCAGAATGCCAGCGAGAATTTCACCAACAACGGCCGGTTGTCTGAGGCGCTCAAAGATTTCGGCCATGAGCTTGGCCGACGTAAACATGATAAACAAGCCAAACAGAACCTCGGTTGAATGATTCGGCGCAGACCACCACAGACCTAACTGACTCTGCATAGAGACAAGATTGTTCAATTGGCTATCCTCCCACCACGTAATCTTCACACGCGATCAGATGCGCGGCGCTGATCGCGCTTGCTTTGCACATTTTCATGACATGCCTGTACTCTGGCATGCGATCAGGTGCGCGGAGCTGATCGCGCTTGCTTTGGACACTTTCATGCCATGCCCGTGCCTCGGTTATATGGCCGCATGGCGACCGCTCAGTCCAAAGGCACAAATCTTAGCATACCGATCTCAAGCAAAACAGCAAAGGCAGTGGTGAGCTCAGGAATCTAGTCAGTGGGGAATCGCCCCTATGCAACAGCACATCTCAAATGATGAAAAGCGAGCACAGATTTATAGACAATTGATTCCGTTCTGTTAATCCAGTTAATCTGTGCGTACTTTCATCTTCGGGCAGTTTGCTTTTCTAGTTCGTTGCCATTCGCTGAGAAAGCGTTGGTGATTGCCTCAGCGGTGATTGAATGGTCTACTGTGGCATGATACAATCGCGCCTCCAAAATTTGGATTTATGGAGGGGACGATGAGAGCTGGGATGTTATCAATCATTGTATTTTTGTTTTGTTTGGGAGGGGTTACTTTGGCGCAGACGCCGATGAAAGTTCATCGGGCGGAGCTTTCAATTCCATTTGGTGTAACATCAGGCCACATCCTGCTGGTCGGGGATTACCTTATATTCGTAGATGCGGAGAAACCCGACGCTTCGTTTGCCATTGCAAAATCCGATATTCGCCACATGATCGCTGAAGGCGGCGTGATCACGCTCGAAACGCGCCAGCCCGTGCGCGACCGCACAGGTGAACGATCTACTCTGAGTTTTCGCTTGCAGGAAGTGGAAGTCGGCTCGGTGATGAATTGGTCAAGCGCGCCTGCTTCGCCGCTGCCCACCCCTGTTGCCGGTCAGAGGCCGACCGCTGAGACGCCAGCGATGACCCCTTCTCCGACCACAACTCCAGCTCATACGTTGAACTATGAGGCAAAACATAAGCACACGCTTTTTGGCAGTTGTAGCGGTACGATTACCATTACCAATGAACGCATCACCTACGAGTCAACCGACAATATCGGCCACTCGCGGCAATGGCGGATGGCTGACATTCGCGAAGTGAAACAGAACGGCCCTTATTTCTTCGAGGTCGAACCATTCATTGGGAGTCGGTATCGGTTTGAGATCGGCGGCCAAGGCATGGACATACAAGATTTCAAAATGGTGGTGCTCCACATCACGGCGGCACGAGCCACTCGGTAAGGTACGCTCCGCGCCGTGCATCGCTTGGGCACGAAAGCCCTGTCGCAGATTCCACCTGTTGGCGACCTTTTACGTCGCCATGGTAACACCAATAGTCCGGAGGAAGGCCCATGTTTGATGAAGCGACATGGCAAGCAGCAGCGGAACGACCCGAGCAGAAGTCTCCGATTTCCTGATGGCATTTGGGATTGCTCATACTACGCTCGTTTTTGCTAAGCCGCGCAAGCAGTTCGTGACAACGTTGCCAGACGTGCAACGTCTGGAGCAGTCGCGCAAGCAACATTGGCGCGTTGCAGAAGCGCCAGAACGGCGCGTGTGTGGCCAGCGGTTGGAGGGCATGAACGAGCTGATGAGGGAACGGATGGCGCTCCTTCAGAGCGCGAGGGATTGAGGGCGACAGCTCCAGACGTGCAACATCTGGCTACCCTCGTGTGGGCGGCTACCGCCGCCACTGCTCGCAGTCAGCGAGCGTCCACATGGGGAGGCTCCTGCAGACGCGCGTCGCCGCAACACAAAACGCCACACGTCAGCGGGCCTCCACACAGGGATGCCCCTACAAAAACGCGGTCTTTTTCTCCACGATTGGTATGACTGTGCATCGCTTGTGAGTGAAGGCTCCGTCGCAGGGGCCCGGCTGCGTCGTGTCAGCAGCACGTGACCGCTGACGTACCCTCATTCTTCCAGGTGGTACGGCACGCTGATCACGATCACCCCTTTCTTGAATAACAAAGCGCCCTTGATGAGGAGCGCTGTTTGATTGTGCAGCAGCGTTTGCCACCAGTGCGGCGTGACATATTCCGGCAAAAGCACCGTCACCATGTCCAATTGCTCATCACGCTTCACCGCATCAATATAATCGAGCAGCGGTTGGATGATGGATCGGTAGGGCGATTCCAGCACCACCAACGGGATGTCAGCGTGCCATTGTTTCCACCGTTCGCGCAGAGCGCGGGCCAGTTCGATATTCAAATCCACGTAGACAGCCCGCACATCAGAAGAAATCGTCTTGGCATACGTCAGCGCCAACACAACGCCTCGATGAATATCAGAAACTGGCACAATAACAACATGGCGGATATGCGTAGGTCTCTCGAACCCGCCCAGTGTCAATCGCGCATTAACAAATTCATAGTGTCGGTGAATCGAGCGGAAATGGAGCACTAGCAGCGGAATTAAGATGATCACAATCCAAGCGCCCTGCGTGAACTTGACGGTGGCGAACACGCCGAGCACCACAAAGGACATAAATGCTCCCAGTCCATTGATAGCGGCTCGATGCGCCCAGCCCGCGCTGCGTTCTTTGCGCCAGTGCATGACCATCCCCGATTGTGACAACGTGAACGAAAGGAATACGCCCACAGCATACAATGGGATTAACGCATGGGTGTCACCATCGAAGGCGATGATCAGCAGGCTGGCCAGCACACCGAGCGCGATGATGCCGTTGGAAAAAACCAGTCGGTCGCCCAGATTGACCAGTTGTCGTGGCAAGAAGCGGTCCCGTGCGATGAACGAGGCCAGACGCGGGAAATCGGCATAACTGGTGTTAGCAGCCAGCACAAGGATCATCGCCGTGGCTGCCTGGACGTAGTAATACAACGGGCCGCTGCCCAACACATGGCGCGCCAGTTGCGAGACGACGGTTTGGCCATGCTGTGGGACGATGCCATACAGATGTGACAGCGTGGTGATACCGATGAACATGGTCATCAGGATCAGCGCCATCCACAACAAGGTCACGCCGGCATTGCGTGATTCAGGTTTTTGGAAGGCGGGCACGCCATCAGCAATAGCTTCCAGCCCAGTCAACGCCGTGCAGCCAGAGGCGAACGCCCGTAGGACTAAAAATGTTGTCAGCGCATGTGTGGCCACAGGCGGGTCAGCGACTGGCGCTGGCCCAAGTCCGTATAGCGTGTATTTGATCAGTCCTGTTGCAATCAGCCCGAACATACCGATGATGAACAAATAAGTAGGAAGCGCAAAGATGTTGCTCGATTCTCGGATGCCACGCAGATTGGCCAATGTAATCATCGCAATGAGAGCGACGGCCAGTGCGACTCGGTGTGGGTAAAGCGAGGGAAACGCCGAGGTGATGGCCGCAACACCGGAGGCGATGCTGACGGCTACTGTCAAGATGTAATCGGTCAACAGCGCGGCGCCGGCGACCAAGCTGGGGTATGTGCCCAGATTGTGCTTGGCGACGATATAGGCTCCTCCGCCCATCGGATATGCGTGGACGGTCTGCCAATAGCAGATTGTCAGGATCAGCAGCAGCAGGCCAATGGCGATGGCAATTGGAATAGATAGATGAAGCGCGGCTGTGCCGGCCAGTACCAGGACCAGCAAAATCTCTTCGGTGGCGTAGGCGACCGATGAGAGCGCGTCTGAGGAGAAGACGGCCAACGCTTTGACCTTGGTCAACCGTTCATGAACAACGTGAGCGGTGGCCAACGGGCGACCTAGAAAGAATCGCCGCAGCGCCATGGCCATATCAGCCGTGCACCTCACCTTGACGTCGGAGGATTTGGTACTCCGGCGTCTTCTCGAATTCTTGGAAGAAATAGGATTGAACGACCTCGACGTCTACATCATAGTTCTGAGCGATCCGTTCAATAACACGGTGGTAGGGTTCGGTCAACTCGTGACGCTGGTGGGCAGCCTGCCGTTCCATCACGTAATCTCGCACTTCTTTTCGCCAGACAGGTTCCAGTTGAAACGGAGCGAATGACTGCTCGCTGGCTGGCAAGCCCGGCTCATGGAACCTGAGTCGAATCGGATAGACAATGGACTCTACACTGATGATGCCGGGAAGCTCTTCGTTATACCCGACGACTTCGCCAACCAGTCCGTCGTAGCACTGATAGGCAGAAGCCGTCGCTGGGGGCGAGGACTCCAACCGGACACGCCATTTGGAACCGATTGGAAATTGAGACAAGTCGGCTCGAGCCGCAACCGTGTTGTCCATATTTCAATATGCCTCCAACATGGCACATTTAACATACATGCGCGCTGAGCAAAACTCAAGCCGCGCGGCAGCAGTTGCCACTCTTGACACTCAGGCCGGGCGTCACCATAATGCCCGTTCCAAAATGTGAACAAGCCTGAGGGGAGTTTCACACGCAGCAGGCGGATAGACCCGCAAGCGTGGGTTATGATACGTGGGAGCTATATTTGATCCTGTCTTTCCAACTTCTCAGGGAGGTCATTCGGGATGAATACAATCTTGGCAAAAAAATCAATCGCTGCCCTGCGCGCCGAAGCTGAGGACACGGAACACGGGCTGAAGCGGGCGCTGGGGGCGCTCAATCTGACCTCATTAGGTGTCGGAGCGATCATCGGCGCCGGCATTTTTGTGTTGACTGGTAATGCGGCGGCGCAATATGCCGGCCCCGGTATCGTGCTCTCATTTGTCCTGGCAGGGATTGGGTGCGCCTTTGCTGGTCTCTGCTACGCAGAGATGGCTTCGATGATTCCCATTGCCGGCAGCGCCTACACCTATTCATACGCCACGATGGGAGAGTTTTTGGCCTGGATCATCGGCTGGGACTTGATTCTGGAGTACTCGTTCGGCGCAGCAACGGTGGCCATCGGCTGGTCGGGCTACGTGGTCAGTTTCTTAAAAGATTTCGGCATTTACATTCCGCCGCAGTTTACCGCGGCGACGGGCACGACGCTGATCGAAGTGCCCAATCAAGGCTGGACGACGTTGACCGCTGAGTTGACAACGAGCCTCATGCAACGCGGCCTGGATCCGGCGACGCTGCCGCAGGTGACGGCCATATTCAACGTGCCGGCGGCTCTGATTGTCATCGCGGTCAGCGCACTGCTGGTTGTGGGGATCAAGGAATCGGCCAATGTCAATAACATCATCGTCATCACCAAAGTGGCCGTGCTTGGTTTATTTGTAGTGGCGGGTCTGGCTTATTTGTTCCGCAATGTCGAGTTGTGGAACCAAAACTGGACACCGTTTATCCCGGAGAACCAAGGGGAGTTTGGAAAGTATGGATTGAGCGGCATCTTGCGTGGCGCGGGCGTCATCTTCTTCGCCTACATTGGATTTGATGCGGTCTCCACGGCGGCGCAAGAAGCGCGTAATCCTCAGCGTGACATGCCAATTGGCATTATGGGCAGCCTGTTCATCTGCACGGTCATTTACATTTTGGTCGCCGGCGTCTTGACGGGCATCGTGCATTACCCGCAACTGTTGGTCCCTGATCCGGTGGCTGTCGGCATTGATGCGACTGGCATGAAGTGGCTAGCGCCAATTGTGAAAATTGGCGCCATAGCCGGCCTCAGTTCGGTGATTTTGGTGATGCTGTTAGGGCAGCCGCGCATCTTCTGGACGATGTCGCGTGACGGTTTGTTGCCATCGGCATTCGCCAAAGTCCATCCAAAATTCAAGACGCCCTACATGACGACAATGTTCACCGGTGTAGCCGTTGCTTTGGCAGCAGGCATGGCACCGATCTCGGTCGTTGGTGAGCTGGTCAGTATTGGGACATTGTTAGCCTTTGTGCTGGTATGCGCCGGCGTGTGGGTGTTGCGTTACACCAATCCAGATGTCGAGCGACCGTTTAAGGTACCGTTGGTTCCATTGACGCCGATCCTGGGCATATTGATTTGCCTTGCCCAGATGATCGGTCTGCCGTTCCACACCTGGGAGCGATTGATTGGCTGGCTAGTTCTGGGCTTTGTCATTTATGGAGCCTATGGCATCGTTCACAGCCGGCTGGGCGGGCGTGAGCAAAGTGATAATCCCGATGCCCATGACGCTCACTCATCGTTTGTCGGGGCATGGTTGGCGCTGGCGAGCATGCTGGTGCTGATGTACATCCACGGCTATGAAGTGTGGAAAGCGGCTGGGATGAATCAGCCGGTGACGGCGTTGGATGTTGTGTTTATCGTGATACCCATGGCGCTGAACGGACTCATGCTTTGTCCAATGGTGATTAAACGAGGCCTGAGAGCGCGACGAGCCGTTCCGCAGATGAGCGGCAAGACAACCATCAGCATCGCGCTGGCTAGCGTGTTGTGCGTCGCGACCGTGATCTACCTGGGCCGCGTGGTGCCGTCTTTGCTGGGCATCGGTCAGTGAGTTCCATAGGTGAGGTTTAACAAGAATGGCAGAACGACAAGTACAACGATTTAGCTGGACCGGCATGGGTGTCATTGCCGGTATGGGTGTGATTACTTATTTTCTCGTTCAGGCGGGCAAGGGAGGATTGCTTGGTCTCTATGTTTTTGCCACTGGTATCTTGGTCGCTTTGCTGATAGCCGTTGCGTTTGACATTGGCATCAAGCGGCGGTCCGCGCCATTGATTGAACAAGAACAAGCCGAAGCTGACGCGCCCGTGCCCGTGCAGCCGGCCAAAGTCAAGAGCCGGAAACGACGTCGTTGAGCAAGCTTCCGTTGCGTGATGGATCAGCGGCGTCAAAGCTGGTGGGCGCTGCGGCTCACCATCCTACCTGAGGTTGAGGAAGTTGTCTCGGCATGGTTGTGGGAAGCCGGGACCATCGGCATCTCATCGGAAGCACACGGCGGTGTTCTTCATCTGTCCGCTTATTTCACCGCTCAGCAGAATGTTCATCGCATCCAAGCCGGACTGAGGTGCGCGCTCTCTCAGTCTGAAGCATCGGTGGATTCACTGATCGCGCTCACCCAGCACGAAGTTGCCGAACAAGACTGGTTGGAGTCTTGGAAAAAAGGGTATCACGCGACTGTTGTTGGTCAACGTCTGCTCATCGTGCCCTCCTGGGAAGCCAATGCTGAAGCGCATGGTCGCATCGTCATTGAGATTGATCCTGGAATGGCCTTCGGCACGGGTACGCATCAAACGACCCAACTGTGTCTCATTGCCATTGAAAGATACTGGCGCGGTGGACGGTTTCTGGATGTCGGCACGGGAACGGGTATTCTGGCGATGGCGGCCGCCAAGCTCTACCCTGACGCCTGTGTGGTTGGCATTGACACTGATCCGCTGGCTATTGAAGTGGCGCGCGCCAACCTGATTCGCAACCAGCTTGACGGGAAAATCCAGTTGCAAACCGGAAGCATTGAAACTGTGCGGGGACGTCGCTTTGATTTGATCGTAGCTAATTTGACGGCTGAGGTGATCGAAGAGCTGGCCGTGGAGTTGATCGGTCTGCTGGCTGCTGGTGGGCGGCTGATTCTTTCAGGAATTCTCGTGGAGCAGGAAAAGGCTGTTTGTTGCCGCTTGGCGCGGGCTGGCATCGGTTTTGCCCAGCGATGTCGTTTAGATGAATGGATCGCTTTGGTGACCCGACCGTTTGATGCCCATGGCCGTTGATCGAAGGATGTTTCTTTGCCTCTAGCGAACCCTTCGCTGATTGTCATATAATCTGCCGCGCTTTGTATTGTTTGTTGGGAGGTTGGTGAGCGTTTTCAAGATAAGTTTATAGCTCGGTGTGGTGTTGACGTTTAGAAACGGGAAGTAGAGCGCCGGCGCTGAAGCATAACGGGTCAGGCCAGGCACGTGACCCACGTGGTAGGAGCATGGAAGAGATCAAGCAAGAACAGGCTGTTGCTGCGAGGCCCAGTAGTGCTGTGCGAGCCATTTCTGGCAGCCAGCAGGTGGTCAGAGCCGTCTTCAACTGGAAATCGGCTGTGATGATTGCAGCATCGCTGGTTTTGTTTATCGTTGCGCTGGAATTCACCCGCGGCGGAGCGCGCAGTCTTAGCTTTTTGCTCAAAGAATTGCTCATTCGTCAGAATCCGATTCACACTCTCGGATTGGGGTGGATCGCCTCATATTTGATGTTGAGTGGTTCACCGGTCGCGGCGACGGCATTAACATTCCTCGATTCCGGCGCGCTCAACGAAGTGCAAACTTTCACGATGGTGGTGGGCACACGGTTCGGGGCGATTTTTGTCACCGTTTTCTTCGGCTTGCTCTACTATTGGGAGGGCACGCATTCAAAGAAAAGCCTAGCGATGGGCGTGCTGGCCTACTGGGCGACGTTCTGGGTGGCGTTGGGTTCGTTGCTGCTGGGGTTGGTCTTGCTTCAGGTGGGACGCTTTGAATTCGGGCTACCCATTATGTTCGCCAAGGGCCTAGACGATTTTTTGAAACCACTGGTCAAGCCGGTCATTGATGCAGTCGGTCGTGTCGCGCTCGCGGGATTGAATGTTGGTCCTGGGCTGATCTTCCTGATAGGTTTAGGACTGCTCATGCTGAGCTTCAAAATAGTAGACAAGGCGCTCCCTGATTGGCGGAAACAGGAGATTGACCATCAAAAATTTGTGGACTTACTACACAGCCCGTTCACCATGTTTCTGCTGGGATTTGCCATCACGCTCATCTCGCCGTCAGTAACGGTCTCTTGCGGATTGCTTGTGCCTTTGTACGCGAAGGGCTACATCCAGGCCAGCCGTCTGGTTCCTTATGTCATGGGAGCGAATATCTCCACGTTTTCTGACACGCTGTTGGCTGCCTTAGTCTTGCAAAACAATGGCGCTGTGCACGTGGTCATGACCGAGATCATCAGCATCAGTCTGGTCTCGCTGGCCATCTTGATATTTGGGTTCTCCAAATTCGAGAACATGATCGAACGGTGGACTGATTACTTCACGGAGAGCACGCAACGGCTGGCGCTTTTCTTGCTCATCGTATTCTTTGTGCCGCTGGCGCTACTGATTTTGTGAGAGGGGGCAGTCGAAAATTTCTGGGCCGCGAAGGCTAGCTAGGACACCTTGACCGAGGCTTGTGGTCGTTTTCCGCAGCCCATTGACGTTTGTCGGTGACCACCCAGGGGCGATCATGTGCCCCTTAAATGAAACCGCCAGCAATTAGGCACTCAACCGCTCGCCCCGTCTTCCTTGAGTTTGCTCGTAGCGATTGACAAACGGGACGGCATCGCAACGCTCATCAGGGGGGCGCCTGACGTCAAGCTCGCTGAAGAAAACGCTGTTGAAAACACCAGATGAAGTCGGTATACTCTCCGCTCATTTTTCAATCATCACGTGCATGAGCTTGGCAAACGGTAGAGAAGGGTGAACTTCGAAGCAATCGGCGTTTTCCTATTTTTGACAATCGTCACGCTGTTGGGTGTGTTCATCTGGTGGCAGCGGCATCGTCGCGTTGTTTCAGAGAGCGTGAAGCAGGCGGTGCGCAGCGTCAGCGCGGCTCGCCGATTGCTCGTTCCGGTCAAGGGGACGAGTTACAGTGATCGGGCTGTTGAGTTGGCGTGTCGCTTGGGTCAGGCGCAGAAAGCCGATATTGTGCTGGTCTCGGTGATCGAAGTGCCGCTCTCGCTCTCGCTCGATGCGCCGCTGCCGGAGCAAGAACGCAAGGCGCGTGAGGCACTGGAGCGAAGTAGTCAGATTGTGAAATTACACCATCTGCGTCCCATCATGGTGGTGCGCCGAGACCGCGATGTTGCGCCGGGGATTTTAGCCGCCGTTCAAGAGCATCAGGCCGATCTGGTTGTCCTCGGTGTGAACCCGCGACGGATCACGGCAGGGGATTCCATTGGAGCGAGCATCGAGTCAGTGTTGAAGCGAGCCGGCATCGAAGTCATCGTGGACATGGTACCGGAGCCAGCGCAGCGGGAGTTGATCGTTTCATGAGAATCGTCGTGATCGGCTATGGGCGCGTGGGCAGTCGTGTGATCCGCGCCTTGGCCATCCGAGACCACATTCTCACGTTGGTGGATAAAGACGCCGTTCGGCTGCAAAGCGCCGTTGGTCTGACCAACGTCAAGCTTGTTGCCGGTGACGCTACGGAGCTGAACGTTCAACGCGAAGCGGGCGTTGCAGAGGCAGACGTCTTACTGGCGTTGACCCGTGATGATAACGTCAATTTGCTGGCCGCGCATGTGGCGCGTGAGTTCTTCCGTGTGCCGCAAGCTATTGCCCGCGTCTATGAACCGAGTCATGCCGAAGTGTGCGCTGATGTTCATATCGCGACAATTTGTCCGACGCTTTATGCAGTTGATGCGATCATCAATCGGATTGACCCTTCACTCCCGACGGTTCAATCGGCAGGCGGATCAGCGTCTGCCATGTTTGAAGCGCGTCCTCTCGTGCAACGCGACGCACGTTTTGTGCTGATTGTCGGCGGCGGAAAAGTCGGTATCAATTTGGCGCGGTCGCTCCACAACAGCGGGCATGAGATCGTGCTCATTGAGAAAGATTGGGCGCGGGCGCGGCACTTGGAAGTGTCGTTGGAGACGCCCGTCATTCAGGGCGATGGCTCAACGGTGCCGGTCTTGGAAGCGGGCGGCGCGGCGCGCGCTCGCGTGCTGGTCGCTGTCACCGATAGCGACCCGGATAATTGGGTGACCTGTCAGTTGGCTAAACGCATCTTCGGCGTGCCAAAAACGATTGCGCGTGTCACCAATCCTAAGAATGAAGAAGTGTTCCAACGGCTCGGTGTGGACACGACCATTAGCTCGACAGGGATCATCGAACAAGTCATTGAGCGAGAATTGCCGACCATCAGGATTCGCACGTTGCTCCAGATGCAAGACGGCGCCACACAACTGATCGAGTACGCTTTGGGTGAGAACTCACCGGCTATTGGCCGCCGGCTCCGCGAGATTGGTTTCCCGCCCGATTGCAATTTGGTTGCTGTGCTGCGTCAGGGCGCGACCATTGTGCCGCGTGGTGACACGCAACTGGAAGCCGGCGATTTGATTATCGCGCTCGTTCGCGCTGAACGTGAGGAAGATTTTCGGCAGTTGCTCGTTGGGCAGTAGGAGATAGGCGTCAGAAGCCAGAAATCAGAAGGCAGGAGTCAGGAGAGGGGAGTTGGGAGGTACAAGTCAGGGGGCCAGAAGAGAGGGGTCGGGAGGCAGAAGTCAGGAGTCAGAAGTTCGTGGTCAGGAGACAGAAGACAAGAGCCAGAAGTCAGGAGTCAGGAGGTAGGAGTTAGGAGACGGGAGGCAGAAGCTAATAATCAGGAGACAGGGAGCAGAGGCCGTATGCAAAGGACACCGGCCAGAACATGTCAGGATTTGATTGTGTGGCAAAAAGCACACCAATTCGTCCTAACGGTATATCGGTTGAGCAATGACTTTCCTCAGCAAGAGGTGTATGGGTTGACATCTCAACTGCGGCGGGCGGCTATATCAGTGCCAGCCAATATCGTAGAAGGGCTCAAGAGAAAAGGGAGAAACATAAGGCTCGATTCATCAACATGGCCCAAGCGTCGTTGGAAGAGTGTCGTTATTTTTTGATTCTCGCCGAGGACCTTGGGTATGGCAACTATGAACCGGTGATGGAACAAGTCGAGGAAGTGAGCAAGCTGCTGGAGCGATATGATTCAACGCTTCTGGCTCTTGACTCGTGGCTTCTGGCTCCTTATCTGGTGAGGCGTTATGAATGCACTTCCGGTCATGCTTGGTGCTTTGTGCGTGTTGGCGCTAGCCTACCGCTACTATAGCGCCTTTCTGGCAGCCAAAGTGGCGGCGCTGGATGATTCGCGTGTGACACCCGCTCATACGCTGAACGATGGGCACAACTATGTGCCGACAAACAAGTGGGTCTTGTTTGGTCATCACTTTGCGGCGATCACCGGCGCCGGCCCGCTCATCGGGCCGACACTGGCAGCGCAGTTTGGTTTTGTGCCGGGCTTTCTCTGGTTGTTGATCGGTGTGGTGTTGGGCGGGGCTGTTCATGATTTCATTATTTTGTTTGCCTCGGTCAGGCGCAAAGGCAAATCATTAGCTGAAATCGCTCGCATGGAAATTGGTCCTGTGGCCGGTGCGACCACAGCCGTGGCGATCCTGTTCATCATCGTGATTGCGTTGGCAGGCTTGGGGCTGGCTGTGGTCAATGCGTTGCGTGAAAGCTCATGGGGTACGTTTACCATCGGTGTGACGATTCCGCTGGCCCTGTTTATGGGCCTTTACATGTACCGGTTTCGCAAAGGCAAAATTGCCGAAGGCACGGCCATCGGCGTGGTCGGATTGATCGCGGCCGTGATCATTGGCAAGTATATCCCGGACTCGTCGTTGGGTCCTTATCTGACACTGAACAAAGACGAGATCACATTGGCCATCGCCATTTACGGGTTCATTGCGTCGGTCTTGCCGGTGTGGATGTTATTATGTCCGCGTGATTACTTGAGTTCGTTCATGAAGATTGGAACGATTGCGTTTCTGGTGTTAGCCGTGTTGATTGTCAACCCGACGTTGCACATGCCGGCTTTCACCCAATTTGTGGATGGCGGTGGGCCGATTATTCCCGGCAAGTTGTTTCCCTTCGTGTTCATCACGGTGGCGTGTGGAGCCATCTCCGGTTTTCATTCGTTGATTGGTTCGGGCACCACGCCCAAGATGATTGACAAAGAATCGCACATCCGTCCGATTGGCTATGGCGCCATGTTGATCGAGGGCTTGGTTGGCATCACGACGATCACAGCCGCCAGCGCGCTCTATCCGGCCGATTATTTCGCAATCAATGTGGAGCCGGCCAAGTTTGCCACGCTGGGCATGGAGCCGGTCAATTTGTCCCAGCTCGCGCGTGAAGTTGGTGAGCAACTGGAAGGCCGCACGGGCGGCGCCGTTTCGTTGGCCGTCGGAATGGCTCAGATATTCACGTCGCTGCCCGGATTGAAAGGCTTGATGTCCATCTGGTATCACTTCGCCATCATGTTTGAAGCGTTGTTCATCCTGACGACCATTGATACAGGCACGCGGGTGGCTCGCTTCCTTGTGCAGGAGTTTTTGGGAAAATTCTATAAGCCACTGGAGCGGACTGATTGGATGCCGGGCACGGTGATTTCCAGCTTCCTGGTCTGCGCCGCATGGTCCTATTTCATCTTCGCCGGCAGCATCAGTACCATCTGGCCAATGTTCGGCATCGCCAATCAGCTTTTGGCCGCCGTGGCGTTGTGTGTTGGCACAACTGTGTTGATTAACACCGGCAAGCTGCGCTATGTATGGGTCACGGTCTTGCCGTTGGCGTTTGTGGCGACGACCACGCTGACGGCTGGGTGGTTGAGCATCCTGGAAAATTTCTGGCCGCGCGGCGATTTTCAAGGCTATCTCAATAGCATCCTCACCGCGATTATGATGAGCTGCGTGTTCATCATTCTTGGGAATTCACTGTGGAAGTGGTACTCGGTAGTATGGCGAGACAAGACGATCACTCCAGCCCCTCAGCCTGGAGTGGGTGATTAGTGAGTGTAGCTATGACAACCGATGGCAAATTGGTACGTGGACTGGGCTTGCTCGATTCGACCATGATCGTGGCCGGTTCGATGATCGGCTCTGGCATTTTCATCGTCTCGGCCGATATTGCGCGGCAGGTTGGTTCGCCAGGGTGGTTGTTGGTGGTTTGGTTGATCACCGGCTTGCTGACGGTGATGGCGGCGCTCAGCTACGGCGAGTTAGCAGCCATGATGCCGCAAGCCGGAGGGCAGTACGTCTATTTGCGAGAAGCGTTCTCGCCGATGTGGGGATTTCTCTACGGCTGGACGCTCTTTCTGGTCATCCAAACGGGCACGATCGCTGCGGTCGGCGTTGGGTTTGCCCGCTATGTCGGTATTTTGTGGCCAGCGATTTCAGAAAACCGCTACATCATCCCGCCGATTGCGCTTGGCTCCAGCTATGCCATCTCGCTCTCGACGGCGCAACTAGTCGGCATCTTGATGATTGCCTTGCTCACCTGGATGAACACGCGTGGATTGCGGCTTGGCAAGCTTGTACAAAACGTGTTCACCATCACCAAGACCGGCGCGCTCATCGCGCTAATCCTGCTGGGTCTGGTTGTGGGCTGGAGCGCGGACGTGGTGCGGGCCAATTTTGGTGATTTCTGGACGGTGCGCGGTCAATTACAGGATGTCGGCGGTGGCTTAACAGCCGTCACGGCGTTTGGTTTGTTTGTGGCGATTTGCGTGGCGCAAACTAATTCGTTGTTTTCGGCTGATGCTTGGAACAATATCACCTTCACTGCCGGGGAGGTGAAAAACCCTCGACGAAACATTCCGTTGTCGCTGGCCTTGGGCACGTTCCTGGTGATCGGTCTTTACTTGCTGGCGAACATTGCTTATTTGGTAACCTTGCCGTTTGAGGGGATTCAGCAAGTGGCCAGCGACCGCGTGGCCGCTGCGACGGCAGATGTGGTCTTCCCCGGTTATGGCGCGACAGTGATGGCGGTTGCCATCATGATTTCCACATTTGGCTGCAACAACGGATTGATTCTGGCGGGCGCGCGCGCTTACTATGCGATGGCCCGTGACGGGTTATTTTTTCAATCCGTCGCCCAGCTCAACCGCTACCACGTGCCGGCATGGGGGCTGGTGGTTCAGGGCATCTGGTCGGCGTTGCTGATTCTGCCTCGGACGGTGACGGCGACTGATTCGAGCGGCCAGCCAATAGCCTACGGCAATCTTTACGGGAATCTGCTGACCTACGTCATCTCGTCAGCGTTGATCTTTTACATTTTGACAATCGCCGGCATTATTCGATTGCGCGCCACGCGGCCCGACGTTGAGCGCCCCTATCGCGCGTTTGGCTATCCGGTCGTGCCTATCTTATACATGATTGGAGCGAGCGTGATTTTGCTTGTTCTGTGCCTCTATCAATGGCAAATTACGTGGCCGGGATTGATCATCGTGATGACAGGATGGCCCGTCTATCTGCTGTGGCGACGGAGGCAACAGGTCGTGGTCGAATTGGAGCCAGAGGCTGTTGAATAAACAAACAGACGTCAGACGTCAGACTTCAGACTTCAAACCGAAAGAGCGTTGTTTGATGATCCTGAAATCTGAGGTCTGAAGTCTGAATGCATGAACAACATCAGGAAAATTGAATTATGGAAATAACGCTTGTCTTAGGCATCAGTGTATTAGCCTTGTTGTTTGCCGGTTATCTGACTTCGTATGTCATCAAGCAGGATACAGGCACGGACGCCATGCGCGTGATCTCAGAAGCCATTCGCGAAGGCGCCGAGGCGTTTCTCCATCGGCAATACAAAACGATCGCTCAGTTGAGCATCGTTGTTGCTGTGCTGATTTTTCTGCTCTATGGATTTGTTCGCAGTCTGAATCCGAATGATCCGGTCAGTTCGCCCGTGGAATTGGCCGTGTATGTGACGGTCTCTTTCATGCTGGGCGCGCTGTGTTCAGGCATTGCCGGTTACATCGGGATGTACGTTTCGATTCGCGCCAATATTCGCACCGCGTCAGCGGCGCGCACGAGCTTGAATTCGGCCTTGCAGATCGCTTTGCGTGGCGGCGCGGTCACAGGGTTGTTTGTCGTGGCCATGAGTTTGTTAGGCGTCGGCGGCTTGTTTGCCATTCTCCAGGCGATCGGCATTGCACCGGAGAAGATTCCATTCATGATCGTCGGCTATGGGTTTGGCGCGTCATTTGTCGCACTGTTTGCGCAGCTTGGTGGGGGCATTTACACCAAGGCGGCTGACGTTGGCGCTGACTTGGTGGGGAAAGTCGAAGCGGGCATCCCTGAAGACGATCCGCGCAATCCGGCAGTCGTGGCTGATCTTGTTGGCGACAATGTCGGCGATTGCGCCGGTCGTGGCGCAGACTTGTTTGAGTCCACGGCAGCGGAAAATATCGGGGCGATGATTCTCGGCGTGGGACTGGTCAAGTATTCCGGTTTCGGCATCCAGGCGATTTTGTATCCGCTCGTCGTGCGCGCCTTCGGATTGATTGCTTCGATCATCGGCATCATGATCGTTCGCACCGATGAAGATAAAGACCCGATGGCTGCGCTCAATCGCGGTTACTATGTGGCCAGTGTGCTAGCTATCATCGGATTCGTTGCCGGCTCTTATTGGCTCTTGCGCAGTCCAGAGTATCCGGATGCGTGGTTCTACTTCTCGCTGTGCGGCATTGTCGGCGTCTTGACCAGCATCGCCTTTGTGTTCATCACGCAGTATTACACCGAGTACAAGTACCGTCCGGTGAAATCCATTGCTGAAGCTTCTCAGACCGGCCCTGCCACCAATATCATCACCGGCATGGCTGTAGCAATGGAGTGCACTGCGATGCCGATCATCGTGATCTCGGCCGCCATCCTCGCCTCATACTACTTGGGCGCGCAAAGCGGTGTGGAACACGCCGGCTTGTTTGGCACAGCCGTTGCCACGATGGGCATGCTCGGAACCGCCGCCTATATTTTGGCGATGGATACATTCGGTCCAATCACGGACAACGCTGGCGGTATTGTCGAGATGAGTCAGCAGCCGGAAGAGATTCGTAAAAAGACCGACCGGCTTGATGCCGTCGGCAATACAACCAAGGCGCTGACCAAAGGCTATGCGATTGGTTCAGCCGCATTGGCGGCGTTCTTGCTGTTTTCGGCCTATCTGGATGAGGTGCAGCATTACGGCGTGGCATTGAAATCCATTGACATTGCCAAACCGGAAGTCTTCATCGGTGGACTGGTCGGCGCGATGTTGGTCTTTTACTTCTCGGCGCTGGCCATCCGCGCGGTCGGCAAAGCGGCCTACTATGTGATCAATGAAGTGCGTCGTCAATTCAAAGAGAAGCCGGGCATTTTGCAGGGCACAGAGAAGCCTGATTACGGGCGCTGCGTGGACATCGTCACCGTCGGCGCGCTGAAGGAAATGGTGATGCCCGGATTGGTCGCTGTGGGCGGCCCGCTGGTGGTCGGCTTGATCTTCAAGCCGACAGGACATGCTGCCGAAGTGGTCGGCGCGTTGTTGATGGTGGGAACGATTGGCGGCATTTTATTGGCCACGCTGCTCAACAACGGTGGCGGCGCTTGGGACAACGCCAAGAAGTATATCGAAACCGGCATGTACGGCGGCAAACGGAGCGAAGCGCACAAAGCTGCTGTCGTCGGTGACACGGTCGGCGACCCATTCAAAGACACGGCTGGGCCGTCGCTGCACGTGTTGATTAAGCTGCTCAGTACGATCACGCTGGTGCTGGCGCCGCTGTTTGTGTGAGCCGGTGATTGGCGCAAAGAGACGGTGGAGCCGCGACCGACCGCCGGTCGGCTCAGTGGCGGCAGGGCGGGCAATGAGTGACGTGGCGCGTTTTTCGGCGCTCGCGCTGCCGGTAGCCGGCAGGGAGTTTTTCTGAGGACGGCTCCTTCCGTCGCACTTCGATCAGCTCGTCACGCCGGCGGGAGCAACGCCAGGTCGTTCCACACGAGCCAATCTGTAATCTTGCCTGAGGCGTCAAAGTAGAAATGATCTGTATAGCGTGTTCCGTCCATCACCCGGCCGTCTTTGAACCGGCCAAACAAAGCGCCACTGACCACTGCCGCATGGTCGTCCACGACCCACCGCTCATAGGATTTTGTTGGGCAGCCGTCGAATACGCTCTCAATCATCTGGAAAAGCGCATCTACACCTTCATAGCCAACGGCGCTGAATCCGGGAAACACGATTCGGCAATCGGCGCTCAAGTAGGATTTCACGATGTCGCGCTGACCGGCAACGAGTGCAGCGAGTAAATCCACGACGCGACGTTTCTTCCATTCGGCATTCATCAGTCCCTCCTTAATAATGGTTTGAGTTCATCATCATAGCCACCCATTTGCTGTGAGCGCCAGACGTGAAACGAGAACCGGCTGATGCGCAGTAGTCAATTGTCAGTTCTTCTCTGAGAAGCTGGCACAGGCGTTCCCGCCTGTGGCATTTTCATGCTTCGAGGCGAGCACGGAGCATAAGGGCGATTGCTGCGTCGTCCCCGGACAACATGAACAACTCCTGTTGAAAACGGTTATGCGTGGTTAGCCGGAACCCATGGCAAGCGATGCAAACTGCAAGCAGATTGCGTGCTCTGGCCATCAACACCAGCGTCTGCGCTACTGATCCTTCCGTTTCAGGACAGTTGTACCGCAAGGGAGTGGAAAATGAAGCTGGCAGGCGTCTGCGCTACTGATCCTTCCGTTTCAGAAGATGGGCATCCGGTTCTTCCGGCCGTTTCAGCACTGGCGCATCCGGTTCTTCCGGCCGTTTCAGCACTGGCCCATCCGGTTCTTCCGAATCTTGTCCGCTCCGAGGCGTTGAGTCTGAAGGCAGACGCTTCAACGTCGGTCGCTTTTGTTCCTCGGCTGCGTTCAATCGCTTTGCCGAGCCTACGATCCGGCTGAGCCGCTGCTTGACCTGAGAAAATTCCGATGAGTTGATGACATACTCATCGCGTTCAGGAAAACGTCCAAGCAGCGCACGCACGGCCTTGATACGATCTGGCGTGGTTGGGTGCGTGAGAAAGAGTTTGGAAAAAGCGTTGGGCTGTTTTTTCTTCTTGGCCTCCAGTTTCTCAAAGAACGTGATCAAGCTGTTAGGATCATAGCCACTGGCCCACATGTACTGTGCGCCGAGCATGTCGGCCTCTTTCTCGGCGCCTCGGCTAAATTTGAAGAAGCTCAGCGCCAATCCAAGGTTTGCGCCCAACTGGGCAAGCTGGCCCAGTCCGCCGCCCACAAAGATCAACGGGATGCTGGCGTATTGAAGCAACTGCGATTTACTGAAATTTTCCACCGCGTGGCGCGCCGTCACGTGAGCGATTTCGTGAGCCATGACCCCGGCAATTTCCGATTCTGTATCGGCGGTCAGAATCAGGCCAGTGTTGATATAAAAATGACCCCCAGGAAGGGCAAATGCGTTGATTTCATCGCTGCTGACCACCTTGATGGTGAACGGAACTTTGGCGTCCGAATGCAACACAATGTTCTGTCCGATGCGATTGATGTATTCCGTCACCACGGGGTCATCCACCAGCTTCAATTCTTTTTCGATCTCCGCTGCCAGTTTTGCGCCGAGGGCCAGTTCTTTTTCGAGCGAATAGAAATTGATCTGGCGTTTATTGATGTCGCGTTTTCCGATCAGTAGGGGATTTTCCTTTTCGTCAAGTGGCTTGGAGGTATTGGCGGGATTGCCGGCAAGGGCGGTAAGGGGATCAGCCACGATCAGTGCGCTCAATGCCACGATGCCAATTGTTCGGCGAATCTTCATGGTTGCTCTCATGCGTTCTCCTTCTCAGTATCTTTGTTGTCCGAGGTTTTCAGATGATTATTCTGGCAATTGCGATTGCTTCGTCAACGGGCAGCAAATTAAATGTCGCTAATGTTCGATCGTTGCGTCTGGCAAAAACAGTGATAAACTAACGGGGCTTTGGCTCGTGGGCAGGTCTATGTCCCGTGGTTTGGTATGGACGACTCAGAGCGGTTGGGTGGCAGTTGCCACGTGTTGCGCCAACGTTGGTCAATGGATGATCGGCGTTGATCGGCAGTATCGGCGTCATCAGCGTCCTATTTCCGTAGCAATTGACGATGGAGGAAACGGGCATGAACGAATTTGATCAGAGAGTCATTGAAGCGACGGGGTCACCCTTATTCGGATTGAGCCTCGACGTGATTCAGGTCAACATTGGACTGAAGTGCGATTTGACCTGTGTGCATTGTCATGTTAGTTCGTCGCCGCGTCGAAAAGAGATGATGGACTGGCCAACCATGGAGCTGATCCTGAAGATTGCTCAAGAGACGCAGTGCCGCGAAGTTGACATCACGGGCGGCGCGCCCGAACTGAATCCTCATCTACGACGGTTCATCACGGCGCTTCGTGAGCAAGGCCGGCCGGTAAAACTGCGCACCAATCTGACAGTGTGGTTTGAACCGGGCTTGGAGACGATGCCCGAATTTTTCCGGGATCATCAGGTCCATCTGGTCGCTTCGTTGCCTTGTTATTTGGAGAGTAACGTCACGGCGCAACGCGGCGAAGGGGTCTATGCTCGGAGCATTGAAGCGATTCGACGACTGAATGATTTGGGCTACGGCATAAAATCTGAGTTGCCGCTCGACTTGGTCTACAATCCTGTCGGCCCGTTCCTGCCCGGCGAGCAGTCGGCGTTGGAGGCGGATTATCGGCGAGAATTACACAAACGGTTTGGGCTTCGTTTCACCCGATTGCTCACCATCACCAACATGCCGATCGGGCGTTACATGGTCGAACTGCGCCGCGCCGGTCAGGCTCAGGCATACCAACAACTGTTGTATGACTCGTTCAACGCAGCCACGCTCCATGGCTTGATGTGCCGCCACCAGATCAACATTGATTGGGACGGTCGCATCTACGATTGTGATTTCAATCTCGCGCTACGCATGCCAGTTGATTCTCATGCGCCGAGGCACATTCGAGATTTTGATCCACAAGCGCTGGCGGCGCGTCGAATCGTGACGGGCGCACATTGCTTTGGGTGCACGGCTGGACATGGCTCGTCGTGCGGCGGCGCGTTGGTGTGAGATTACACCATGTGGGTCCATGTGCTCTGCGCCAGGCAGGAGGGTGCAACACGCTCATACGCGGGCGTGGATGCGCCAGCGCGTTCAACGACAGGGCGCAACCAAGTTCTCCTCAGAAAAAGTGGCACAGGCGTTCTCGCCTGTGGTGTTTTTCATCGTTTCTGGGCGTTGTCCGGACGACATGAACAACTCCTCAGAAGAGGCACTCACAGATTCATTGATGAAGAGATTTTTAATCAAGCAATCAGACGATCTGCGCTTGTTTTTGATCGTTTCTCCCGCGTCGCCGCCGGCGACATGAGCAAGTCGCCGTGCTGTTCTCGGCGTGGCAAGCCTCCTTTGAGAAAGTGGGACAGGCGTTCCCGCCTGTGCTCCGTTTTCATCCTTCGTGGTGTGCCGTCGCATAGGGGCGATTCTCCTGAGATGCACGAGTTCGTCAATCGTGATTGACTGGTGGAGAGAAGATGAGGCGCGGCGCGAAAATCTCGGTCATCATTCCTGCGCTCAACGAAGAGCAAGCCATTGGCCACGTGGTCTCAGCGATCCCTGCCTGGGTTGATGAAGTGATCGTCGTTGACAACGGTTCAACCGACAAAACAGCAGAGG
Source organism: Blastocatellia bacterium (assembly GCA_025054955.1). Classification (NCBI taxonomy): domain Bacteria; kingdom Pseudomonadati; phylum Acidobacteriota; class Blastocatellia; species Blastocatellia bacterium. The sequence goes on from JANWZE010000086.1 coordinate 107,477, forward strand.
TTGCTCGCGCTCATGGCGCGCGTCTCATCGGCGAGCCGCAACGTGGCTATGGCGCGGCCTGTTTGGCTGGGCTGGCCGCGCTCAACCAGCCCGATATTGTCGTTTTTCTTGACGGCGATTTCAGCGATCATCCTGAAGAGATGCACCTGCTCGTTGATCCGATTATCAACGATGAAGCGGAGGTGGTCATCGGGTCGCGGGTCATGGGTCGAGCTGAACCGGGAGCGCTTCTGCCGCAAGCACGCTTCGGCAACTGGCTCGCGTGCCGATTGATTCGACTGCGCTGGGGTGTTGCTTTCACGGATTTAGGCCCGTTCCGCGCGATTCGATATGCCACGCTCGCCGGCTTCGACATGCAGGATCGAGATTATGGTTGGACTGTTGAGATGCAGATCAAAGCGGCCCGCGACGGTGTCCGCATCAAGGAGGTGCCGGTCAGTTACCGCGCGCGAATCGGGCGATCCAAAGTTTCGGGAACCATCAAAGGCGTGCTCGGCGCAGGAACAAAAATCCTTTTCACCATCTTCCGCTATGGAATAAGAACTCCAGCTCACGCGCGACAATCCGATCGGAAGCAACGCTCGTAATATACTTCGGCAGTTTTATGATAAATCTCATCAGGCGCTATGTTCGATGGCTTCACACGCAGTGGCCGGCTGGTGTTGTTGAAAAATTACCGGTCATCAATCCAGATGGTTCGACCAACGTGCCAGGTGTATACATCGTCGGTGATCTAACGGGAATCCCGCTGCTGAAATTTTCGTCGGACACAGGCGCCAAGGCTGTGCGAACAATCCTTGCGGATGAGGCTTTTCAGCGGTCACGCGCAACCAAAGGCGTCGAGGCGCGAGACTCCAGGACCACGGATCATGCAGATGAGGCTTTTGAGCAAGCGCGCGTTGACGATCAGCCTGATGAAATTCTCGATCTGGTCATCATCGGCGGCGGGGTCTCCGGGATGGCGGCAGCGTTGGAAGCCAAGCAAGCTAATTTGAGATTTGAAATCCTCGAAGCTTCTGAGCCGTTTTCCACGATTGTGAACTTCCCGCGGGCCAAGCCGATCTATACCTATCCGAGCGATATGGTTCCGACAGGGCAGTTGCAACTGACGGCAACAGTCAAAGAATCGCTCCTGGAAGAGCTCAACGCGCAAACACTCGGTCGGGGGATTAGGCCTCGGCTCGCGCGCGCCGAAAGGATTGTGCGCAGCGGCAACGTGCTTGAAGTCGTGCTGGCTGGTCAGGAGAGATTGAAGGCGCGGCGGGTCATCATCGCAATCGGGCGTTCGGGCAATTTCAGAAAGCTCGGTGTGCCCGGTGAAGACCGCGATAAAGTCTGCAACCGGTTGTACGATCCCAAAGACTACGCCGGCCAGCATGTGCTGGTGGTGGGTGGCGGTGACAGCGCGTTGGAAACTGCCATTGCGACTGCTCAGTGCGGCGCGATCGTCACACTCTCCTATCGCAGCAAGGAATTTTCTCGACCCAAGCCTGAGAACATTGAGCAATTGAATCGCTTGATTGACGATCCAATGGCTGACGTGGCCGTTGAAACGCCATCGTCGGAGCGGGTCACGACAAGTTGTGGCGGCTTCATGGGCGAGTATCGAAAGCCGGGGCGCATCCGGCTGATGCTGGGCAGTCAGGTGAAGCAGATTGGCCAGTCCGACGTGACCTTGGTGTTGTCCGATGGAAGCGAAGAAACCATCCCCAATGATGCGGTATTCACCATGATCGGGCGTGAAGCGCCGTTGGAATTTTTCCGTCGCAGTGGCATTCGCATCCGGGGCGAAATGCAGACCAGGCAATGGCTCGGTTTTTCGCTGTTCATGGCTTTCTGTGTTTTTCTCTATAACTGGAAAGCTGGCGGCTCGCTGACAACGCTGTTCAAGCAACGCGGCTGGTTTCCGTTCAATGTGCCTGCTCTTTTGCAAGAACTGAGTGACGGGCTCGCTGCGCGGGTGGCTGATCCCTCGACGTTGATCGGCACGCTTGCGTTGAATCTGGGAGACCCAGGATTCTACTACACCTTTGGCTACTCCCTTCTGACGGTGATATTCGGCATCGCTCGCATTCGACGCCGTCGAACACCTTACATCACCGCACAAACAGTGACGCTGATCGGTATTCAGGTCATTCCGTTGTTCATTTTGCCATTGATCGTCCTGCCATATCTTGGCCACAACGGTTTCTTCGATGATGGGCTGGGCAAGCGTTTCGCCGATACGTTCTTCCCGGTAACCAATGGTGGACATGGCCGCGAGTATTGGCGGGCCTTCGGCTTCGTGTTGGCGTGGCCGCTGTTTTTGTGGAATGTTTTTACCAATCAGCCGATGTGGGGATGGTTGATACTCAGCCTCGTGCAAACGTTCGTGATCATTCCGCTACTCATCTATTTTTACGGGAAAGGGGCGTATTGCGGCTGGATTTGCTCCTGTGGCGCGTTGGCCGAGACATTGGGAGATACGCACCGACAGAAAATGCCACACGGCGCACTCTGGAATCGCTTGAACATGGTGGGACAAATGACGCTGGCCGTCGCTATGGTGTTGTTGATTGCGCGGCTGGTCAGTTGGACCTGCCCTGATGCCGCTATGGGACGGAGCATGAACGATTTTTATACCGGCCTGCTCGGAGGCTGGAAGGCATTCGGCACTCAACTCAACTACAAGTGGATCGTGGATACCTATCTTGCCGGCGTTGTCGGCCTCGGCTGCTATTTTTGGTTCAGCGGGCGCGTCTGGTGTCGGTTTGCCTGTCCGTTAGCTGCGTTGATGCACATTTACGCGCGATGGAGCCGGTTTCGCATCATTGCCGACAAGAAAAAATGTATTTCCTGTAATCTGTGCACGGCTGTATGCCATCAGGGGATTGACATCATGAACTTCGCCAACAAGGGGCTGCCGATGGAAGACCCGCAGTGCGTGCGATGTAGCGCCTGCGTTCAAACCTGTCCGACCGGCACGTTGCAGTTTGGCCAAATTCGTCGTCGGACTGGCCAGGTGATCGCCATGGATTCGTTGCCAGCCTCGCCCGTGTTGATGGCTGAGCAGGGGAGGTGACCGCTGCAAGTTATACGTTAAGCCTGCTGGCGTCGAGGCACTGTGTGGTGATAGCTGAGCGTGCAAGATGAACACTGCGGCGCCCGTGCATAAGTCATCATAATACCGATCGTCCGGAGAAACGTCACGGTTGACGAAGCGACATGGAGTGCGGCAGCAGAACGCCTCAAGCAGCAGTCTCCGATTTTCTGATGGCATTTGGGACTGCCCATGCTACGCTCGCTTCTGCTGAGCCGCGCAAGCGGCTCAGTAGAAGGTAGCCAGACGTACAACGTCTGGGAAAGCAGATCAAACAATAGTGGCGCGTTGGAGACGCGCTGAGACGTGCGCGCTCGCGCTCAGCGATCGCAGAGCGTGAACGAGCTGATAGGAGAACGGATGGCGCCGTTGAAGGCGCGAGCGATTGAGGATGGCACCCGCCAGACATTGCACGTCTCGCTATCCTCTGGTGGGCGCCTGCCGCCGCTGCTGGGAGCCCGCTCAGTTCACAACACCACACATGAGCAGGCGTCCATACACCGACACCCCTGAAGACATGCGTCGCCGTAACACAAAAACACCACTGCCTGCGACTCCTTGCCGAAATTGTCTCCGAGTCTGTATATTGGTTGCCCCCTGAGCGCAGGGACATATCGAGTCAGGAGGATGACGATGCAGAATGAACATTCTCTAAGGCGGTCGAGCGTTGTGTTCTTGCTTTCTTTGATCCTGTTGGGGTCCTTTGTGTTGACTTCCGACGCTATTACGCACTCATCTGGGCAGAGCCAGTACCGGCTTCAAGAGGTGGCTCGCGGCATTTCGTTTCCCGTTCTCGCTACGCATGCCGGTGATGGGAGTGGGCGGCTGTTCATTGTCAGTCAACGCGGGCAAATTCTTATTTTGAAAGACGGCGTTCTGTTGCAACGCCCGTTTCTGGATGTTCGCAATCTGGTCAGTTGTTGCGGCGAGCGTGGATTGTTGGGGTTGGCCTTTCATCCGAGCTATGAGCAGAACGGCTACTTTTTCATCTACTACACCGATTTGCAAGGCGACATCGTCGTTGCGCGGTATCGCGTGTCAAGTGATCCTGATGTTGCTGAACCGCGCGAAGATCGCCGGCTGCTGCGCATTCCGCATCGGACGTATCCGAACCACAATGGCGGGCATATTGCGTTTGGTCCCGATGGGTATTTGTACATTGCGGTCGGCGATGGCGGCGGCGCCGGTGATCCATTCCGCGCCGGCCAAGACATCAACACGTACCTTGGCAAAATCCTACGTGTGGATGTTGACGGCCAAGCGCCCTATGCTATCCCGCCCACCAATCCATTTGTTGATAAGCCGGGGTTGGACGAAATCTGGGCTTACGGGTTGCGCAATCCGTGGCGATTCAGTTTCGATCGTGAGACCGGCGATCTCTATATCGGCGACGTTGGACAAAACGCTGTGGAAGAGATTGATTTTGAGCCGGCCGGTAGCCCCGGCGGACTCAATTATGGATGGAGCGTGATGGAAGGGTCTCGTTGCTTCCGACCCAGCACCAACTGCAATCAGGCCGGCCTGACATTGCCGATTTATGAATATGCGCATCTGCCACGACGGTGCGCTTCGGTCACCGGCGGCTACGTCTATCGTGGCCGCCAATTGCCGGAGTTAGTCGGCACCTACATCTTCGGCGATTATTGTTTGAACACGATCTGGGGATTGACGCGAAATGCGGAAGGGCAATGGACGCGGGTGACGCTGCTTGAGCTGTTGTTTGAAGGCGGACTCAGCTCGTTCGGCGAGGATGAAGACGGCGAGCTATACGTCATAGACATTGCTCAGTATGTCTATCGGCTTGTGCGCGCCCGGTGAGTTTCGGGCCGGTGGCTGCGTCCATGCGAGTGCCTGAGATATGAGCGCCTTAGGATTTTGCCTGAGACTCAAGCGAGGCGATTCAGATATGAGCGCCTTAGGATTTTGCTTGCGACTCGAACGAGGTGATTCATGACGCGACCGATCAAAATGGGATTCATCAGCGCCTATTTGATGGCCATCCTGTGGCTCGGCTTGCTGTCCACATCGGCGCAAGACGAGGGCGGCATTCATCTACCGGGCACTCAGCCAGGCGAGTTGAGAGTGCCGTTTAGCCAGCCGGCGTTGTGCGCGCGCTGTCATGGCGGATATGCGCCGTATGCCGCTCACGACCAATGGCTGGGCACGATGATGGCCAATAGTTTTCGTGATCCACTGTTTCGAGCGGCCTTGGCCATCGCCAATCAAGACACGCGCATCGGCGGCGATTTCTGCTTGCGTTGTCATGCGCCGGTTGCATGGTTGGCCGGGCAGTCTACGCCGACAGATGGCTCACGGGTCGGCAGGGACGGCGCTGAAGGCATCAGTTGTGAGTTTTGTCATCGCATTGAAGCTCGTTCGTTGCCGAGCAATTCGCAGTACTTCATCGTGGATCAGCCGGTGGTGTATGGCCCATATCCTGAGGATGTCTCAGGCAATCTGATGCTGCTGGCGACGGGGCGGCGTCCCGTTTTTTCCGAGCATGTGAGCCGCTCAGAGTTATGCGCCACCTGCCATGAGATCACCAATCCATTGAATCAACTGCCCATCGAGAATACCTACACGGAATGGAGAAACAGCGCGTTCGCGCGGGAGGGAGTCGAGTGTCAGGATTGCCACATGCCGGACGTTCCCGGTGGCGGCTATGCGGCGCAAGACCCGCGCGTGACGACGCCGTTTCGTGAGCACGTGCCGCAGCACATCTTCGTCGGCGGCAATGCGTGGGTGCCGCTCGCGCTGGCTGAGCTGTATCCCGGATTGAATCGTCGAGCAGCGTATGAACAGACGGCCGCCGAAGCGGTCAAGATGTTACGTCAGGCTGCCGAACTTTCGGTGACGCTCCAACAGGGCAGCGACCGCAATGAATTGATCGCGCAGGTTCGGGTCACCAACCTCGCTGGGCATAAACTGCCGACAGGCTATCCTGAAGGTCGCCGCATCTGGTTGCAGGTGACGGCCAGCGATGGCGCCGGTCGCGTCTTTTTTGAGTCGGGACGTTATGATGCTGAGCAAGCCCGATTGATTGAAGACGCACAGATCAAAATCTACGAGGCGAAATTCGGCATTCGCGGACGCGGCGAAACGTTCCATTTCTTGCTCAACGATACGTTGTTGAAGGATAACCGTATTCCACCTCGTGGCTACGTGCCTGATCCGCGCACCAATCCGGTGGGCGCGTTCTATGCGCCGGGGCAGCATTGGGATGTCACGACCTATCGCATTCCGCTATCTACTGCTCAAAGACCTGTGACGGTATCTGCCAAGCTGCTTTATCAAACAGCGTCGCGTGAGTACATCGAATTTTTGAGAGATGAGAATCGCTCCGATGACTGGGGAGAGCGTCTGTATCAGGTGTGGCAGCGAACAGGAAAATCTGCTCCGGTGGTCATGGCTGAAGCACAAGCGACAGCGACATTTTGACACGCCGAGCATTTCAACGTCTTACAAGAGGGAAGAATCGTCCAACGCGGGAGCTTGGATCACGTTCATCGAGATTTGAATCGTTTCAACAGCTTACAGGAGGAAAGAATCGTGCAACAGTTTATTCGACGCGTTTTCGTTGTTGGTTTGATCGTTTCTTTACAGGGAGTGACTAGCGCCGTGGCCCAGACGAGGCCTGAGAAAGAGCCGACCACGCTGGCTCCCGCGGATAAGAAAGGAGCTGCCGAAGTGACCACGCCATCCGGGTTGAAATATATTGATCTGGTGAAGGGAACCGGCCCAAGCCCGCAACGCGGCCAGACGGTCAGCGTGCATTACACCGGCTGGCTGACTAACGGCAAGAAATTCGACAGCTCGGTAGATCGAGGGAAACCACTGGAATTTCCCATCGGCGTTGGTCGCGTGATAAAGGGTTGGGATGAAGGCGTGATGAGTATGAAAGTCGGCGGCAAACGGAAGCTGATCATTCCGCCACACCTGGGCTACGGCGAGCGTGGCGCTGGCGGCGTTATTCCGCCGAATGCCACGTTGATCTTCGAGGTTGAATTGCTGGCTGTGAAATAAACGAGCGCGATCAATGCGGCTGGATGCGCTCGCCGGTGCTTCGCGCAGCAATATCCTTCTTCAACTGTTCAATGATCGGCGCGCCGGGGATGATCTTTTCAAGCTTGGCCAGCGTTGATTCGGCGTCTTGCCATTTGCCCAGTTTCATCAAGTCCTGGGTCACACTGAAGAGCGTGCGCGCTAACAGCTCTGAGCCGGGGGCTACTTCTTCTAATTTCGCCAACGTCGCTTGCGCCTCCGACAGATTGCCTTGCTCGGCTAACGCGATGGTCAGGTTGGCCAGTGTTTGCCGATGCATGGGATCAACTTGAAGGGAGCGGCGATATTGCTCAATCGCTTTTGTCAGCTCCTGTGGTTGGCGAAAGTAGAATGTCAGGCCGTAGTCAGTTCGTACGTTCACATCGTCCGGTTTTTTCTTCAACGCTTGCTCGTACCACTGCGCGGCTTCGACAAAGTGCTTGGAGGCATGATCGGAGGCCTCTTGTTGTATTTCGGTCATTCCTTGATCGAAGTGGGCATTGCCGATTTGAACGATCACGTCATAATCATCCGGCTTCAGTTTATGGGCACGCTCAAAGTATTTGGCAGCGTCTTCAAAGCGGCCAGCCCGATAGAGCAGTTGCGCGGCGGATAGTTGCGCGTCAAAATCTTGAGCCTTTTCATCGGCTGCCTTGGTTGCCGCTTCAATTTGTGCCGGATCAACCTGGGGCATCTCCGGATGGCCCGGCGGCAGTTGTCCCGCGCCCATTTGCGTGTTGCCCATACCTGGCGCGGCTGGACCAACACGATTGTAATGATCGGCGTAAAAGTAGCCACCGACTCCTCCCAAGAAGAGTCCGATGGCACCAACGATGATGCTTTGTTTTCTCAGTTTCATGATTTTTTCGAGAGCCGGATTATAACACGTTTGCTGATGTAGCGCATGTGTCAGAGCCTTAAAAGTCACCGAAGCAGACACAGGGTCAATAGGCGCGGGCGCCGCCCGCGAAATTGATGGGCGAAGCAATCCAGCCCCGGAGGAGCGAGAGATTGCACGCATTTTTGAATGTGGATGGGTGAACCTCGACAATTCAAAGAAGCTACCTCGCTCACACAATACCACACATATCTGACTGCCTGTTCATAGACTCCAAGAATGGATAAAGTCGGGCTTCGGCGCCCGCCACTTACGCGGCCAGTTTAGCGGAGGCGCTGTTCGGCCTGAAATGTTCCATCGCCGTTACCCAGCAAGATGGAGACACTTCGTGAGATGATGTTCGTGTTAGCCGTGATGAGGTCCAATGCGCCATCACGATTGAGGTCGGCAATGGTCAGCGCCACTGGCCCATCGTCGGTATCAACTCGCGTTTGCGATTGAAATGCGCCTCTGCCGCGCCCAAGCAACACGGACAAATCTCCGTCCAAGTAATTGGCCGTCACCAGGTCGGGCAAGCCGTCAGCATTGAGGTCAGCCACGACTGCTGACAACGGCGCATCCCCAACGGCATATCGCTGCGGACTGAGAAATCCGCCACGACCGCTGCTCAGAATAATCGAGACATCGCTGCTGAAGAAATTGGTTGTCACTAAATCGGTCGCGCCGTCGGCATTCAGATCAGCAGCCACAAGCGACAGAGGGCCGTCTTTCGCTGACAGCCGTCTATTCAATCGGAATGAGCCATCCCCACTGCCTGATAAAATAGTCACCTCGCCAGAGAACAACCCGATGCTGCTGACAGCAATATCAGGGACGCCATTTCCATTCAAGTCAGCGACAATCAATGCGGTTGGTGTTCGATCCAGCGCGAAACGACGTTGTGGTTGGAACTGGCCGTTGAGTTGTGCGAGCAAGACCGAGACATCACGACTGCCGCGATTAGCTGTGATAACGTCCTTGAGATTATCTCCATTGACATCGGCCAAGACCAACGAGATCGGTTGATCGCCCACCGGCCATGAGCTGCTCAGTTGGAAATTCCTATTCCCAAGGTTTTCGAGAACGGAAACGTCATCCGAGCCAAAATTCGCGGTGAGAATATCCGGTCTTTGGTCACTGTTCACATCCCCAATGACCAGATCAACGGTCAACTCACCGGCGGGGAAGAACTGTTCAGTTTCAAATGCGCTGTCTCCGGCGCCAAACGCGATCGCCACATCATCAACTTTGCGACCGGCTGCCGAACTGACAATATCCAGGATGCCATCTGCGTCAAGATCGGCAACGGCCACCGTCGTAGACACATCGGGGCCGGGTAAAAATTGCGCGTGCGTCGCAGATGCAGCAGGCAACACAGCGTGGATAACCAGCATGAGTGAGATATAAGCCAGATGCCTCATAGTAAACCTCCGGATCATAGGTTCTCATTGATGCTCAGCATAACTGAGATGTTCCGGGCTCAGACGGATTCTACGCGCGGGGGTCAGGCTTCGTCAACACAAGCGAGGCCACAGCCGGTACAGATTGACATCGCAGCCAGCGATATGTTAGTGTAGCCCTCCGTTCTTTGAATGACTTGTCGGTGCTCGGCGTTGTGTCACTACTGACACCAACGCTGAGAGAATAGGGAAGTGGGTGAAAATCCCACACGGTCCCGCCACTGTGATGTCTGAAGAAGGGCAGCACAAAGCCACTGGTTTGCCCAACAAACTGGGAAGGCGCTGCTCTGGAAAGAACGCCATCGTTCTTTCTGAGGACAAAGTCAGGAGACCTGCCGACAAGCTGCTGTGAGCCTTGGTGCGAGAGGACACTAAGATGCTGACATCTAGCACGCCTTTTGTATTGTTCATTGATTGTCTCTTGCTGGCCACCTCCTTGTCCTGTGTATCGTCAGGTCTTGCCCATGTAACAGTGAACCGAGCGGTGACACAGGATGATCGGGGAGATGCTGTTCGTGTTCCTGCGACGCTCGACCGTCCGCTCTCGCTTGATTCCAGTATGACTCAGGCGCTGTGCGCAGTGCGCTTTGGCAAGCATCTGGTTGAGATGACTCCCATCTGTGATGATCCGGCTGGGACTGCACAGAGCCGGAATGTGGGGAATGCAGTGAGACCCAATCTGGGACAGTTCAGAGCGTGCGGCCTTCGCTTCCTGCTTCGTGTGTCAGTCAGCTTCAGATGTGCACGTAATAGCCCTACTCGGCCGGGGTTCCTATTTTGTTGATCCGTGATGGTCAGGGTGTGGCCGATGGCTGCCCGGCTGATGTGATGGTGCCGGATCATCCTCGGATAGGTGTCTGGTTGTGCTCTACAAGTGAGCGCCAATCCCCGGTAGCCATGCGCTGCACATGTGTTGTTGATTTGGTTGATCGTCAACCAACAAAGTTTTAAGGAGAAAGAGAGATGAGAACACGAATATCTGAATGGATGTCGGTCGTACTGGTCATTCCTTTGTTGACAGTGACTGTATTTGGACAGTCACGTGCCGAGCTTCGCGGACGCATTCAAGATGAGGCGGGAGCCGTTATCGTGGGCGCGTCGGTGCGATTGAGCACGCGAGGCGGCGACTTGCGTTGGAGCACGGTGAGCGACCAATCTGGATCCTATCAGTTCAGTGGCTTGAGAGTTGGGGACTATTTGTTAGAAGTCCGGAAGCCGGGATTTCGCCCCTCGGTACTAACGGTTCAGGTGGAATCGCAGGCTCAGTCAGTGGATGTCACGTTGCAAGTGGCAGGATTGCGTGAGGAAGTGGTGGTGACTCCTTCAGGTCGGCCGCAAGCGCCCGACGAGGTATCAAAATCAATCACTGTGCTGAGCGAGAGCGAAATTGAACAGCGCGATGAGTATTCATTGGTGGAAGCGTTGCGGAACACGCCTGGCCTTCGCGTACAGCAGTTAGCCGGCCCCGGCGGTTTTGCCACACTTCAGTTTCGCGGATTGCGTTCAGCGGATTCAGCCCTGTTAATTGATCAACTGCGACTGCGTGACGCCGCTGATGTCAATGGCAGCATCAACGGTTATCTGCAAGACTTGCTCATTGACGGGTATGAACAAGTCGAGGTGCTTCGCGGCTCGGCTTCGTCTTTGTACGGCACGAATGCCATCGGTGGCACAATCAACCTGGTGCCGCGCCAGGGTGGAGGGCCAGCTCATGGCGACTTGCTCATGGAAGGTGGCAGCCTGCGATTTGGCCGGGTCAGAGGAACCCTCTCAGGCGGGCTGACGCGCGATCGGTTTTTATACAGCCTTGGCGCAACCCACGTGAACGTCGCCGATGGTGTGGATGGCAACGATGCGTATCGCAACACAACGTTGAATGGACGCGGCCAGTTCCTGCTGCGACCTGACGTCAGTCTGACCGGACGCGTGCTTTACTCGGATGCTTTTGGTCAGCTCAATGAAACTCCATTCCCGCGACCAGGGTTGGCTCCATTGCCGACCGGTCAACGAATCTACAGGGCCGTCCCGCTAGGAGAGGAGGGAGCAACGTTTGTGTATGATCTGGATGATCCTGATAGCCGACGTGATCTGTCATTATTCGTCGGCGCCGTGCGGTTCACTCATCTGGTCAATCCGCGTTGGAGCTACACGGTTGCATACCAGGGCACAGATTCGCGTCGGCAAAATGCCGATGGACCGGGACAGAATCCGTTCCTCACGGGCTTGTCGTTGTCAGACTCCGTGCGGCGGGCGCAATTTGACAGCACCATTCACAACGTTGAAACGCGACATGACATTCACCTGGGTCGAATCATGCGACTGACACTTGGCTACGAATTCGAGCAGGAGCAGTACCTGAATACGAATTTGCCAAACATCGTGGTGGATGTTACGCAACGGACACAGGGCTTCTTCTTACACAATCAATTCGGGCTGTTAGCCCGTCGGTTGCAATTTGGCGCGGCGTTTCGCGTGCAGGGTTTCGATCTTGAGACACCGTCGTTCACGCCGGCTACGCGGTCGCCTTATGCTGGTCGTCTGGGGCAGCTTGATATACCGACGGCGGTGACCGGCGATGGATCGGTCTCCTACTTTTTTGAGCGGACCGGCACGAAGCTGCGAGCGCATGTCGGCAATGGTTTCAGTGCCCCTTCGATCTTCGAGCGATTCGGCAGTAGCTTTTTCTTTGGCTCATTCTCATTTTTTGGCGATCCGACGCTGCGGCCTGAGCGATCCATTTCAGTGGATGTCGGTGTGGATCAGCACTTGATGAACCAGCGTGCTCGATTGAGCGCCACTTATTTCTACACTCGACTTCAGGAAGTGATTGTGTTTGTCAATTCGTTTTCGCCCACCGATCCCAAGGGCTTTAATCGCTTCTTTGGATATGCCAACGGATTAGGCGGATTGGCGCGAGGCGTGGAAGTCTCGGCTTCGATTTCACCCATTCGGTCTTTGGACATATTTGCTGCTTATACTTACACCAACTCTGATGAAGTGGCTCCCAATGCGGCTGGGACAACTCGTGTGTTTGGACTGCCTGATCATCAATTCAGCATTCAGCTCAATCAGCGCCTGCGCCGCTTCAATATCAATTTCGATCTGACGGCTTTCAGCAACCATGATTTTCCGCTGTTCGCGCCATTTCGACCGTTTTCCTCAGGCGTATTCAGGTTTCAAGGGTATGCCAAAGCCGATTTGACGGTGAGTTATCCGATCGCGCTGAGCGAGCGGTTGCGGTTGCAACTGTTCGGCAAGATCGAAAATTTGTTCGACGACGATTACTTCGAGGAAGGTTTTCGTGCGCCTGGGGCTGTGGGCTTAGGTGGAATCAGATTCCAATTCTGACTCGTTGTGTGGAGTCGCCGCCTCTGTCATAATGGCGGTGACTCCATGAAACGCGAGACGAAAAAACAGGCCATCCTGCGCATCTTTGAGCAGCAAGGCATGCGCAGTTTGGGTGAATCCGAAATTCGTGTTATCGAACGGAGGCTTGCTGAACAAGGCGTTGAAAAGGTCTCTCGAAGTTATATTGCGCGTGTGATCGCTGAAGCCGGCAAGCCTGTTACTACTGTTGATCCATATCAGATTGAGACGATGGTTGAGCCATACCGTCAGGTGTTTGCCGGTCTGCTGCGATTTGATACACTCGAACATGCTGAGCGTTCGTTGCGTGAAATTGGTCGGCTTTACGCTGTGTACAAAGCCAACGGAGATCAACGGGGTATGAGTTATGCTCGCTCGCTGGTCATGGTTGGCCGGCGGCGCGCATTGGCGGCGAGTCGGCGGGCGCGCGCGTCCGAGGTAGCCGCGGTGAAGCGTGAAGTTGCCCAGTGGTTTTCTGTGTGGCTCTCAGCGCCAGGCCTTTTTGATCAGTGGTTGGCGTTGAGAAAAGCTTCACCGGAGTTTCAATCGTTGTTCGGAGCGAAATCGCCGAATTGATTTCCATCACACCACCGCGCACGCACCGATGAGGTGTCGTTGAAGACTACCGGAGCAAGCGCGAACCCATACCATCACGCACGCGCGGAAGACGGAGTGTAGAATCAGATCAAGCGCTCTCTGATGACCACATCTCCACGCGCGTGGGGAGGACGTAGCGGGATCAGCCATCAATGAGCAAGCATTCGGACCATCCCCACGCGCGTGGGGAGAACGAAAACGCGACATTTAACTGTTCCCGGCGGCACGGACCATCCCCACGCGCGTGGGGAGAACGAAATACCCTGTTCTC
>JANWZE010000087.1 GCA_025054955.1 Blastocatellia bacterium
GAATGAGACGAGGAGGTTTAGTTTGAATTTACCCAATTCGCTCACGCTACTGAGAATTTTCATCGTCCCCTTGTTGGTGGTGGTGCTTTTGATTCAACCAACCCACTGGTTCGGCATTCCGCAGCATGTTTTTGGACTCGTCATTTTTCTATTGGCAGCCGTGACCGACCTGTTAGATGGCTATCTAGCTCGGCGGCATGGTCAAGTCTCCACGCTCGGCGTGATGCTTGATCCGATTGCCGACAAGCTGCTGATCTCGGCTGCATTCATTGCCTTGGTTGACCTGCGTCTGGCGCCAGCTTGGGCTGTCGTGATCATCATTGGACGCGAGTTTGCGGTCAGCGGACTGCGCAGCGTGGCGGCCACCGAAGGGGTCACCATCCCTGCCTCGCGCATGGGCAAATTCAAGATGCTGACGCAGGTTATCGCTATTGCCCTCCTCATTAGTAGCATGGAGCGAGGAGGCCCTCCGGCCACGCCGTACAACGTGCCCGTTTTTTGGACGACGCCAGCGTTTTGGACTGTATTTGAGCGGTTCTCGGCGACCCATTCCCTGACCACATTGGACGTTAAGATTTTGCTTTACAGCCTGGGGCGAGCCGTGTTGTGGTTGGTGGTGATTTCGTCCGTCTGGTCCATGTACGGTTATTTCCGCGTCTTTTATGGGCAGGTACGTGACCGTGTTGATCGTCGCCAGCGGCTTCGTCGTCCGTCCGAAGAGGAATTGAATTACCGTGCCAAGACATCCACGTCGGCCTAATCCGGACGCCGTTTACAGAGAGCAAGGCGTTCCGTATAATGCCCGCTCATATTCCGCCGCAGGAGGCAAGTTGTGTCATCATTACGCACAGCCGCGCGCGTCGAGGCGCTGGGATTTTCCGAAATCGTTAAAATCCGTAACCATATCATGAGCCTCCAGCGGCGCGGCGTGAGCGTGCTACCATTTCACGGCGGCGAGCCGTTCTTGCACACGCCCGACGCCATTAAACAGGCCTGCATACAGGCGCTGGCCGACAACAAAACCCGCTACGCGCCGTCCAGCGGTATTGAGCCGTTGTTGGAACTGATCATTGAGAAAGTGCGGACGCGAAATCGTATTCCAGCCGAACCGGGCCAGGCCATCGTCGTATCAGGCGGACTGCATGGTCTATTCGTTGCCTTCATGACGACCGTCAATCCGGGCGATGACGTCATGGTGCTCTCACCTTACTGGACGCCGATTCAAGACCTCATCGTACTGGCCGGCGGTCGGCGCGTGCTGGTCAATAGTTTTCAGGCTCGCGGCCAGAGGCTCCGAACCATGCTCGAACAATCTCTGACGCCGGCTACCCGCGTCATCTATTACAATTCGCCGACCAATCCGACGGGGCAGGTTTACACACGCGCCGAAGTGGAGAGCTTGGCGCAGTTTGCCTGCACGCATGATCTAGTTGTCATCGCTGACGAAGCCTACGAGGACATCGTGTTCGATGGCGAACACGTTTCATTGGCTTCGTTACCGGGCATGATGGAACGCACGCTCACCGTTTACACGCTATCCAAATCATTTTCCATGACCGGCTGGCGACTTGGTTACGTGATTGCAACTGAACCGTGGATGACCGGCCTGCGCAAGCTGACGCTCAACTCCATCAATGGTGTGAGTACGCCAACGCAGTGGGCCGCTGTGGAAGCCTTTCGCATGGGGCCAGCATACTTTGAAGAACTTCGTCAAGCCTATCGCCAACGACGCGATCTGTTGGTGGCCGGCCTGCGCGCGGCTGGACTAGCCTGTGAGATGCCGGCGGGCACTTTTTATGCATTTCCACGCATCAATCCAGCCCTCGGCCAGGATAGTTGGCAGGCCTTTCATTGTCTGCTAGAGCAATTCGGTATTTCATCTGTTCCTGGCGTCGTGTTTGGTCCCGATGGGGAAGGGCATTTACGATTTTGCTTCTCAACGTCGTTAGAAACCATCGAGGCGGCCGTCGAGCGACTCGCCCGATTACAGAGAGCTGATTGAGCCCAAGCGATGGCCTGCATCAACAGGCTTCAATTCTCTTTCTCTTGTCTTCCTCCATCGGCTTCGGCATGGTGCGTGCACGCGTTGCAGCTCAGTTCCTTTTCGGCGCTAGATAGCCTTGGCGTGTTCGAATGGAGATGTTCGGCTTGGTTGCTTTCACCTCAATCTTGTGCCATTTTCCGTCGCGTTTTTCCGGCGTCGGAGAATAGCCCAGTGTGTACTGATGACTCAACTCATCGAGGATTTCCTCAAACGCTTGATACATGCGCATGCCGCCAGGATCATCAATGTAACGGCCTCCGGTTTTTTCGGCCAGTGTTTGCAAGACGCCGGCTGCCGCGATACTGTCGGCGCGTCGGGCATGAGCTGGTGGCGTGAGGTTGACTGCGTAAATCGTCACAGCGGCGTCCGAGGCCATCCGCAGGCAGGTATCCAAGGTGTGACTGCTCTTGGTATCGGCGCCATCTGACAGGAGCAATATGGCGCGTCGGCGTTCAGGCCGTTGGCTGAGGTCTTTGGCCGCCAGGTAGATGCAATCGTACAGGGCCGTGTAGCCTTCCGCTTGAAGGCTCCAGATGCGTTCATCCAGCTCGGGCGACGAGCCGAAATCTTGCAACTGGGTTGCTTGATCAGCGAACACATACAACGCAAAGACATCGTCAGCGCGTAGCTTACTGGCGAAGTTTCTGGCTGCGCCGCGGGCAATGCGCACCATCTGTTGCATGCTGCCACTCACGTCGAGCAAGATGGCCGCCGCTAGTGGCGTCTCCTGGCTGCTGAAGGTCGTGATCTGTTGAGCGACCCCATCTTCGAGGACGATGAAATCGTCGGCGCGAAGGCCTCGCACGTAACGACGGTCAGGGCCGGTCACGGTCAAGTTCAACAGGACAAGATCGGAAGTCAACCGCACGTCGGGCTGATCGCTCTGATTTTGAGGCTGAGCCAGCAGAAGCAAAACTGAGATGAGCCACACCGAAGCAAACTGCGCGATCAACGGCATAACAGGTGCTTCCTCTCACGGCTGCCGAGCCTGTTGGCGCAAGTACTCGGACAGCAGAATAATCATGTTGGAATCATTGATGATCGTCACCGAGATAACACGATGATCGAATTTTTCCAGTCCTCGCTTGAGGTTTTCGGCCAGCGCCACGATCCGAGCCGCGCCTTCACTCACCGTTTGGGGCGGCGCTTCCAGGGTATGGTCAGCGTCGTCGCCCCCACTGAACGCGCGGATTCGTTTAGCCAGTTTCGTGATCTTTTCCAGATTGGCTTTGATATTCGTTTGAGCATGGATCGCATCGGCGCGAGTCAGTGGTCTGGCCAGTGTCACAATCTGCTCGGCAGCTTCCACGGCTTTGCGACGTTCAGCCTGGCGCTGAGCTACGGCTGCCTTGTATTGAACCTCGTATTCGAGCGCCTCAGGGGAGCGCGGCCAATCCGATGGCTTATCCGCTTTGTTTTGATCCTTAGGCTTGCTAGTGACCGGTGGATCAGGGGGCGGCTGCTGAGTAGATTGTGTTTGCAGAGCCCAGCAGGGACTCACCGCGAAAGTGGCGATGCAGCAACAAAGCATGAACCATCTAATCATAGGATCTCGCTATTGATCCTTCATCGGTCTGACTGTTCTCATCGGGGCGCTGGGAGCCAGTTCCTCCGTTACCCCGACACGCTCCTTGACCAGCTCCGTCAGAGCGCCAACCGACGACATCAGGCTGGCCGTCTCCATCGGCATAAAGACGACCTTGCTGTTACGGCTTTCGGCCATCTGTCTGAGCGACTCGATATAGCGCGACGTGATCAAATAATGCGCCGGATCACCAAACTGGCCCAACGCTTGAGCGATGCGACGAATGGCTTCGGCTTCCGCTTCGGCCGTCTTAATACGAGCTTGGGCAGCGCCTTCCGCCGCTAAGATGGCCGCCTGCATTTCGCCTTCCGCTCGGGCGATCGCTGCTTGCTTTTCGCCCTCAGCCCGCGTGATCGCTGCTTGTTTTTGCCCGTCGGCTTCCAACACGAGCGCGCGGCGATTGCGTTCTGCCGTCATCTGTTTCTCCATCGTCACACGAATATCTTCGGGTGGATTGATGTTCTTGACTTCCACGCGGGTCACTTTGACGCCCCATTTGTGCGTTGCTTCGTCCAGGATCACGCGCAGCTTGGCATTGATCGTTTCGCGAGAGGCGAGCGCATGATCGAGGTCTAATTCACCCATCACGTTTCGCATGGCTGTGGTGGTGAGTTGATTGATGCTGCCGCTCAGATCAGCTACTTCATAGACAGCCTTGATCGGATCGGTGATCTGCCAGTAGACAACTGAATCCACATTGAGCGTGACGTTATCTCGCGTGATGACCGGCTGTAGCGGCAGGTCCGTGTATTGCTCCCGCAGATCAATGTTGGTCATGCCCGGCCGGAAATGTGTCCAATAAACGCCGCGCGGCTTATCAATCAATGGAATGACGATGTTCATGCCGTTAGTCGCCAGTTTGTGGAATCGGCCGAGTCGCTCAAAGATAACGGCGTTGGCCTGTGGCACGATGCGGATCATTTTCATCGCGATGATCAATACCACCACGATGACAAGCAGAAAAACGAAACTACCTCCATCCATAGCCTCACCTCCGTGATTGATTTTTAATACTTCTGTTCATTGTGTACCTCTCGATGCGCGTCTTGTTGCCACAGCGGCGATGCTGCACGTCGGCGCACGTAGAGCACAGCGCCGTCCACACGATCCACTTCGACTTGCTCGCCTTCGCACAGCGGGTCCTCCCCTGGCGCCGGATAAGCCGTCCAAACAGACCCGTATACTTTCACGGCTGCTTCATGAAGCGCTCCTTGACTGGCTTGAACAACGGTCCCTACTTGCCCGGGGAGACTCTCAATGCCGATACGAACGCGATTGCCAGGCGCATTCCGCATGAAGACCCGCTCGAAAATGGTTCGTGAAGCCACAGTCAAAGCAATCGCCGTGACAAGGAACGAGATGATCTGTCCCGTCAGCCCCACATTGAGGAAGGCCAAACCGCCAGCGACGATCGCTCCAATGCCAAACCACAACAGCACAAATCCAGACGTCAGCAGCTCGGCCAGAATGAACATGATGCCGGCGATAAACCATACATAAGGCATGTAGCCTTCCATATCCATTCCACCCAACACAACTTCAACTGCGCGGTGATTGTAGCACACTTCGTTCAGGGAATCACTCATGACAGGTGACTATTGTTGTCTTCGTCACAGGCATTCCCAGTGAGACGAGAGCGAGGCAACAACGGGAGAATGAAGTGGCGCGATGAGACGCCATCCTGGTGGCTCGGAGCAGGGGTAATCAAGCTTTGGGGGGTGAATCAGTGGGGCTGGGTTCTGCTTGCACAGCTTCTACAACCGTAGTGACGTCTGTCACTTCCTTGCTTCTACAACCGCAGTGACGCTTGTCACCTTCCTCTCGTTTTTCCAGTTTTTATGCTCACCAGCAATTGCCCTTATCTT
Organism: Blastocatellia bacterium; assembly: GCA_025054955.1. Taxonomy (NCBI): domain Bacteria; kingdom Pseudomonadati; phylum Acidobacteriota; class Blastocatellia; species Blastocatellia bacterium. The sequence continues at coordinate 5,495 of JANWZE010000087.1, forward strand.
TGTTGACAGTTCGTTGACATTAAACTTATAATGCGTGCCGCAAGCAAAAAAGAATAACGCGGGGTGGAGCAGTCTGGAAGCTCGTTGGGCTCATAACCCAAAGGTCGGTGGTTCAAATCCACCCCCCGCAACCAACCTACTCAACACTTCTGCATCACCGCCGTTGTCTTGCTCACCATCACGGTGTCCGCTGCATTCTCCAGCCAACTTGCTCGATTCTTTTCCGTCCTCACTTGTGTTTTGATGTTTTGTTCACCTGTTAGCCACGTTTGTGTAGGATGCAATGGCGGACGTGCGTCTTTGTGTCCAGCGTTCGTAAGGGTTGAGGCGCGCGCTTTACGTATCGTCGTTTTTGATGATCGCACACATCTGGCGCAGGGTCTGTCCCAACGATTGAGCCAGCAGTTCGACGAGCGGTTGTGTGGCCATCTGAAAACCTGTCAGCAGCGCTTGGTAATAAGCGTCAGCCCGCTCGCGTGAGATGATGATCGGCGGCAAAGCGCGGCGCACCGTGAACAGGCTCGCTGCCAATCGTGTTAGACGCCCGCTGGCCTTGCCGAATGGTTGGAGTTCATACAACCGCAGGTGCACCAACGCTGCCTGCTCGACCGGATGGAGCTCGCTCATACTGTCGGCAGCAAACCACTCCAGCGTCAGCTCAATCAATCGGGGTAACTCTTCCGGTTGAGCCGGTTCATGACCGGTGTACAACGGATTGATCGGTTGTGCCCGAAATCGTCCGGCCGCTTGGTCTGTTTGACCGACAGCCAAGCTGTGAAGATGACACAACCGTTCGGGCGTCAACTCGACAGGCGACTCCGGCCGGCTGGTTTCATCTGTGACCAACTTGTGCAACCACTGCACGGCTTGAGCATAGTTGACCGCCAAGCGTTCTTCTGGGCCTTGTGGCGCGGCTTGGTGAATGATCAACTCGGCAACGCGCTCGCGGCTGAGTTTGATGCCGTCCAACCAGAGATCATGAAACACATGCTCGACCAATAACCAAGCAGCCACGGCAGCCAGCTTGGTTGGATTGATGGGTTGGAGTTGCGTCAACTCGGTCTGAGCGCGCGCAAGCGCAATCGCCCATGCTGGGCCGAGTGGTTGTTGAAGGATGTTGAACATACGAGATGAACGGGTCGGTTCAGTGGCACTCTCATGCGGTCATCTTCAAGAAAAGTGCGCTGAGCAAACCATCGCCGATCAACGAAACTACAGTTTCAGGTTTCGCAAATACTGCCGGAACGCTTCGCTGATGTCCTCATGTTTGAGCGCAAATTCAACCGTCGCTATTAAGAAGCCGAGCTTGTCGCCGGCGTCGTAGCGACGGCCCTCAAACTGGTAGGCGTAAAACGGACGTTTTCTTAACAATGAGCGCATAGCGTCGGTCAATTGGATTTCGCCTTGCGCGTCGGCAGCCGTGGTGAGGATTTCGTCAAAAATATCCGGCGTGAGAATATACCGGCCGATAATCGCCAGGTTGGAGGGCGCCTCTTCCGGTCGCGGCTTTTCGACCATGTCGGTGATGCGATAAATCTGAGGTTCGATTTGGGTCCCGGCAATCACGCCGAATCGAGAGATTTCAGGTCCGTTGATTGGCATGATGCCGATAACGGGAGCGCCGTATCGTTCGTAGACTTCGATCATTTGCTTGATGCATGGGGTCTCGGCATCAATGATGTCATCGCCGAGCATCACGGCGAACGCCTCGCCATCAACCACATCGCGCGCGGCCAGCACGGCGTGACCAAGACCCAGCGCCTGCTTTTGACGAACGTAAGCAAATTGCGCCATGTCGGAGATGTGGCGAACTAGGTCAAGCTCTCGCTCCTTGCCTCGCTCAGCCAGCATCTGTTCCAGTTCATACGAGATGTCAAAATGGTCTTCAATGGAATTTTTGCCGCGACCGGTCACCACGATAATTTGTTCAATGCCGCTGTCAATGGCTTCCTCGACCACGTATTGGATGAGTGGCTTATCAACCAGCGGGAGCATTTCTTTGGGCTGCGCCTTCGTGGCCGGCAAGAAGCGTGTGCCAAGGCCGGCGGCCGGGAATACGGCTTTGCGAATGCGCTTTGGTTTTACCTGGACTGGCGGCGTGAGCGCCTCCCTGAGCGGCGGAAACAGTGGCTCTGCCAGCAGTCCTTCTTCATAGGAGGGGAATGCTGGCGCGTTGAGCGCCGTATCCGTTGTCGGCGTGGACGCGGGCGGCTGTGGCGGCGCTCCCTCGATCGTTGGCGTTGAGGCTGGCGGCGTTGCCGCGGACGAGTTAGTGTATCGTTGCGCCAATTCAGCTTCCCATGCTTCCCACGATGGGCCGGAGGCTTCAATCGCCTCGACGGGTTCAACGACTGCCGTCTGAGTGGGCGTTGTCGGTGAGACGGTCTGAGACGAACGCGCCGATGAAAGCTGCCGGCTCAGATGAGCTTGCACTTGTTCGAGCGTGAGACCATGCACGCGGAGTAATTGCGCTGCTAGCGAGCCTTCCTCCTGCAAGAGGCCGATCAGCAAGTGTTCGGGGCTGACCATCGGATGGCCGAGGCGCTCAGATTCATGAGCGGCGCGACGCAGCACACCGATGCCCGTATGGCTCCAGAGGAGGTCAAAACCGTCAGGTCGTTTGACGTTCGACTGGCATTGCGTTGTGAGTTGACGGGAAATGGATTGGGTCGCTGCGGGGTCCCCAAGCAATGATTCCATCAACGGCGCATCGGCTTGCACCAATCCTAACAGAACGTGTTCGGGTTCAATGGCGAAGCTGCCGAGTTGGTTTGCTTGCTGGCGAGCCGCATCAATCACCTGTTGGGCTGTTTCGTCATAGCGCTCAAACATGACATCTCCTTGACACGTGCATATTGGTAGTCTACGTTTTTGCCCTTTCTACCATACGAGCGTTGAGAAGAGCAATGTTAGACATAAAATTTGTTCGAGACAACCTGCAATGGGTACAACAGCGACTAGCGACACGTGGGCCGGTTAATGCACTGGATGAGTTTGAGCGGCTGGAAAGGGACCGACGCGCTCTCATTACCGAGGCCGATAGGCTGAAGGCCGAGCGGAATCGTTTAAGTCAAGAGATTGGCCGACTAATCAAGGCCGGCGAACGCGAGCACGCAGAGGCGCTCAAAGCCCAGATCAAAGATTTACCGGATCGCATTAAACACCTTGACGAGCAAAGCGCCGCCGTTGAGGCGCAGCTACACGGGATTCTTGCCTCGCTGCCAAATCTGCCACATGAATCTGTGCCAGTCGGCGCTGATGAATCGGCCAATGTGGAAGTTCGCCGCTGGGGGACGCCGCCCACATTCGATTTTGAGCCGAAGGATCACGTGGAGATTGGCACATTGCTCGGTATTTTGGATACCGAGCGCGCTACTAAGATCGCTGGCGCGCGATTCGCCGTCTTGCCGGGGCTGGGAGCGCGGCTGGAGCGCGCGTTGATCCATTTCATGCTGGACATTCACACCAAAGAGAACGGGTATCGCGAAATGTGGCTGCCGTTCATCATCAATGACCAAAGCTTGTATGGCACTGGTCAATTGCCCAAGTTTGAAGCCGACTTGTTTAAGCTAGCTACCGACGATGTGAAGGATTTGCAGGAGCAACCGACGGCGCGACGACAGTTTTACCTGACGCCCACAGCCGAAGTGCCACTCGTCAATTTGTATCGTGACGAAATCCTTGACGGCGCCCAGTTGCCGATCAGTCTGACGGCCTATACGCCATGTTTCCGGAGCGAGGCCGGCAGCTATGGCAAGGATGTTCGGGGTCTGATTCGTCAGCACCAATTCGACAAGGTGGAGTTGGTCAAGTTCACTCATCCGGAGACGTCCTATGATGAGTTGGAAAAGTTGACCTGCCATGCGGAAAGTGTGCTGCAACGCTTGGGATTGGCCTATCGTGTGGTCGTTCTTTGTACGGGCGATATGGGCTTTGGCGCATCGAAAACCTACGACATCGAAGTGTGGTTGCCGAGTCAGCGCCGCTATCGGGAGATTTCATCGTGCTCCAATTGCGAGGCGTTTCAGGCTCGCCGCGCCAATATCCGATTTCGTCGAGAGAAGGGGAGCAAACCGGAGTTCGTGCATACGTTGAATGGTTCCGGTGTAGCTGTGGGCCGCGCCTGGCTGGCCATTTTGGAGAACTATCAGCAAGCCGATGGCTCCGTCCTGATTCCACCTGCCCTGCAACCTTATTTGGATGGCCTCGAGCGAATCGAACCCCCCTCATGAGTGGGCCTGTCGCTGGAAGGATGGGGTACTCATGAGCTGAGCTTTTTCGACGTGATGCTTTCGATCACGGAATGCGGAAACGCTTGCCCATTTTGCTTCGTCATGAGCTGAGCTTTTTCGGGCGTGATACCCCTGTGCTTGTCCTGCTTGTCAGCGGCAGGATGATTATGTAGAATTGGGCTGCCTTTTCTGCGGATGTGGCGGAATGGCAGACGCGCAGCGCTCAGGACGCTGTGGGAGCAATCCCGTGGAGGTTCAAGTCCTCTCATCCGCACCACTTTGTTACCTGCATTGCCTGGCCGGCGAAACTCCGCAGACGTGATTTTTTCTCCAGGATTGTTATGAGCTATTTGACGGAGGGCATCGCCGACGAGCTCCGTGCACACCACGAAGGATGAAAATAAAGCTGCCGGGCGCTGAGACAAGAGAGACTCCTCCTCTCTCCGCATTCTTGGTGTCTTGGCGGTTATTTTTCCGGGAGAGCGGTTAAGCAGACATTTCTTCCAGAGCTTTGGCGCCGCTGACGATTTCGATGATTTCCTTGGTGATGAACCCTTGACGGGCGCGGTTCATCGTCAACGTTAAGCTATCAATCAGTTCTTTAGCGTTATTGGTCGCTGAATCCATAGCGACCATGCGCGCGCCGTGCTCCGATGCCGTTGACTCCAGCAACGCGCGATACACCTGCGTTTCAATGTAGTGAGGAAGAAGACTGCCAAAGATCTCAGCCGGCGGTTGCTCGTAGAGGTAGTCAACAAATATCTCCTTGGCCGGTTCTTCTTGCCGGGCGAATCCGCCAAGCGGAAGCAGTTGATCAACGACGACGCGTTGTGACATGACCGATTTGAATTCATTGTAGAGCAGGTAGACGCGGTCAATCCCTTGCTCGCGGTCGGAGAAGAGTTGGATCAGTTCCTGCGCAATGCGTTGCGCGTCGAAGAACTCGACATTTTTGGCCGTGACGTTCAGGTACTCTTGCCGAATCGGAACATTCCGTCGCCGGAAGAAATCGCGTCCGCGTCGCCCGATGGTGATCAGCTCAACGTGTTTATCCTGATGCTCGCGGAGAAATTGTTGAGCAGCGCGGATCAAATTTGTGTTGAAAGCGCCACACAGACCTCGATCAGCGGTGATCAACACCAGCAGATAATGCTGATCGTCGCGTTGCTCCAGCAGCGGGTGTGAGTAGCCCTCAGCGCGTTCAGAGAGGTCGCGCAACACTTCCACCATTTTGTTGGCGTATGGGCGCGCGGCAATGACCCGGCCCTGCGCGCGCCGCAGCTTGGCCGCCGCGACCAGTTTCATAGCTCGCGTTACTTGCTGCATGCTTTTGACCGCGCGGATGCGTCGTCGCAAATCTTGAATGCTTGGCATAGAGTTACTCGCTTATCAAACCGCGGATGGGGGCCAGAGACCGAGAGCAGGAGACCGGCCACCACCTATGCGCCGGCAACCAGCGACGAACGGCCGGCACTTGCTTCGGCCATGAAGCGATCCCGAAATTCGCTGACCGCCTGCTCCAGCTCGTGTTTGATCTCGTCATCAATCGCCTTGCGCGTTCGGATTTTTTCCAGCAAGCTGCCTCGACTGTTTTCCACAAAGCGCAGCAAACCGTCTTCAAACTTTTTCACATCTTCAACGGCGATGTCATCAAGGTAACCGTTCGTGCCAGCCCAGATGACGAGCACTTGCTTTTCGACTTCCAGTGGTTGGTATTGCCCTTGTTTGAGCAGCTCGGTGAGCCGGCGTCCGCGATTCAACTGAGCCAACGTGACCTTATCCAATTCTGAACCGAATTGAGCGAATGCCGCTAACTCACGGAACTGAGCCAGCTCCAGTCGAAGCGTGCCAGCCACCTGCTTCATCGCTTTGATCTGAGCGTTGCCGCCCACGCGCGAGACCGAAATGCCCACGTTAATCGCCGGTCGAATGCCGCTATGGAACAGGTCTGATTCCAGGTAAATCTGACCGTCGGTGATGGAAATGACGTTGGTCGGAATGTAGGCCGATACGTCGCCCAATTGAGTTTCAATGATCGGCAGCGCGGTGAGCGATCCGCCGCCGTTCTCATCGTTGAGTTTTGCGGCGCGTTCCAGCAACCGTGAGTGCAGATAGAAGACGTCACCTGGATACGCTTCTCGTCCCGGCGGCCGGCGCAGCAACAGCGAAATTTCGCGGTAGGCGGCAGCGTGCTTGGAGAGGTCATCATAAATGACCAACGCATGTTGACCACGATCCATGAAGTATTCGCCCATCGCGCAGCCGGCGTAAGGAGCCAAATACTGCATCGCCGCTGGGTCTGAGGCCGTCGCCGATACGACGATGGTGTAGGGCATCGCGCCATAGTCGTCAAGCGTTTTGACCACTTGAGCGACGGTTGACTGCTTCTGGCCAATCGCCACATAGATACAGATGACGTTTTTGCCCTTTTGATTGATGATTGTATCAATGGCGACGGCTGTTTTGCCGGTTTGGCGGTCCCCGATGATGAGCTCGCGTTGGCCGCGGCCGATCGGGATCATGCTATCAATCGCCTTGATGCCGGTCTGTAACGGTTCTTTCACCGGTTGACGATCCACCACGCCGGGCGCGATGCGTTCAACCGGATTGTACGTATCGGTGACAATCGGTCCGCGTCCATCCAGTGGCCGTCCCAGCGCATCAACCACGCGGCCAATCAGCGCCTCGCCAACAGGCACTTGCATGATGCGGCGTGTCCGTTTGACCAGGTCGCCTTCCTTGATGGCGTGGTACTCGCCGAACAAGACGGCGCCGACCTTATCTTCCTCCAGATTCAACGCCAGTCCTGCCACGTCATGCGGCAATGAGAGCAATTCGCCGGCCATGACTTTCTCCAGGCCATAAATTTCGGCGATCCCGTCGCCCACCTTGATCGTCGTGCCAATTTCGTCAACGGCGACCGTCGCCTCAAAATTTTCTATTTGCCGTCGTATGATGTCGCTGATTTCATCTGCTCTGATTTTGTCCATAGGGTGTTCCAACTCCGAGCGACTGCTCTGTTATTGACTGAGCTTCTTTCTGAGATTTTCCAATTGAGTCAGGATAGACCCATCATAGACCTCGCTGCCGATCTGCGCGACCACGCCTCCCAGAATAGCCGGGTCCGTCTTCACCTGAAGGCGAACGCGTTTTCCCGTCAGCTTCTCCAGTTGAGCTTGCAGCTCGCTCCGTTCATCTTCGCGCAGCGGGCGCGCTGTCGTCACGTTCGCCGTGGTGATGCCCTGGCGTTGATCCAATTCGCGCAAGTACGCCGCGTAGATGTTCGCCACTTCGTGCAGGCGTTCATTCCTCAAAAGCAGGCGAAGAAAGTTTTGCGTGTAGCGACTGGGCTTCCACCGTTCGATCAAAGCCCGCAGGACTTTTTCTTTTTGCCACCGGCTGATCGCAGGGTTGGCGAACACGGCGTAGAGGTCAGGATATTCTTTCATCCATTGACTCATGGTGCTCAGTTCATTGCGGATCGTGGCCTGAGCCGTGGCATCGAGCGTCAGGTCGGCCAAGGCCGTGGCATATCGCTGTGCCACTTTTTGACTGCTCATCGCTGCACCTCATTCAGTTGTTGGCTGAATTGCTTGATCAATCGGTGGTGATCGTCATCGGTGATATTGCGCTGGATCAGGTGCCGGGCCATTTCGACGGCTTGGGTTGCAGCAAATGCTTTCAATTCCTGTCGAGCTGCGTTCATCGCGCTCTGAATCTCCCGCTCCGCGAACGCGCGAAGCTTTTCGATCTCCATGTCGGTGCTCGCCTTGATCCGTTCCTGCTGAGCAGCCGCTTCCTTGGCAGCGTTAGCTTTGATCTGTTCGATTTCGTCACTGAGGCGATTCAACCGAGACTCGATCTCGCGCAACTTTGTTTTCGCGGTTTCTCGTTCTCGAGCCGCTTGATTCAATGCCTGAAGGATTTGTTCGGCGCGACTCTTGAGAAATTGCGAAGCCGGCTTTCGCAACAAGTAGATGAGCACCGCCACAAAGATTGTGAAGTTCACCAAGCGGGGGATTTCCGAACTGACCAGAACCAGATCAACAGGGAACAAACCGAGCGCTGACACTAGGCGTTTTTGACCTCCCCGGTGTGGCGTTGGAGCAAGCCGCTTGCCAGTTGATGAGCCAACGCCTGACACTGGTTGGCCAGTTGTTGCTTGGTTTCCTCAACCTGCCGTTGAATCTCATGGCGAGCGTCGGCAATCTGTGTGTGAATCTGTTGCTTGGTCGCTTCAATCAGGTGAAGACGACGCTCAAGCGCCGCCTGGCGCTGCTGTTCAAGCATATCGTAGGTTTCGGCGCGCGCCTTTCGTAAGGCCGCTTCGTACTCGGCCAGTTTGCGATCACATTCGGCCAGCATGGCCTGCGCCTCAGCCTGATAGCCAAGCGTGCGGTGAGCGCGTTCATCAATCACTTGGTTGATCGGCTTAAACAGCAGTCTGTTGTAAACTCCGACCAGCAGCAAGGCGGTCAGAAATACGATAATCGCACTGGCATCTACCGCCAAAACATTACCCTGTTCGGCGAACATCGCTAGCGCGTACACATTTTTGCTCCAATGCCAAGTTGTTATTGAATAAAGCAGGCGGTACGGTAACACAGAAAGAAAAGCAGTGTCAAGTTTCGCTATGTTGCGCCTATGAAGCAAAATCCTTTCGGGTTGATTTGGAGCCCTTGTGGCGCAGGCACTGGGCGGCACTGGCCCCAGCCACGCGCACCGACGCGGCTGATGCCGATCAGGTCAGACGCGGCAAAACGCGCGTCAGTGAACCAGGGGCATTGTGGCTCCGCGGATTGAAATCAGCCCGAACGGCCAGAGGGGCGTGCTGCTGGTGCGAGGCGTAGCGCGCTTCTGTGGCGTTCCTGCGCCGGCTGGCAAAGCTCACCTAAGTAACGTGACAAAAGTTCGTGGTGTTCTTGGGGTGCTGCGACGTGTCGCAGCCTGGGCCGGAAAGCGGTGACACGTCACCGCACGCCAAAACGTCGCGTCCTCCCAAAATATCCCAGAACGTTTGTCCACCTACTTAGAGCGGTTTTGAATGAGTTTGTCCTGGGGCGCACGCTCCGGCGTTCATGAACCCGCACGATATGGGCAAAGGCAACTGACAATCGCTCTATTGCCGCTCAGGCGGCTTATCGGTGTCCCATTTTTTATGGAAAGCTGTGAATCAATGAGCACTCGTGGCCCAAGCCGTGATGATGCCTGCGGGCCAGCCGATCAAGGAGGAGGAGTCATGGGCAGGCTTGCCTCAGAGCCCCAGGTGACCTGCCGGTTGGATCAGCCTAAAGTTCTTCGTCGGCCAATGGTTCATCCTGCTCGTCGAGCAAGCCCTTTTCTTTCATCTCCTGGCATTTCACACAATATCTGGCCCAGGGAACAGCCGCCAGTCGCTTCGCGGTAATTGGCTCGCCGCAGTTGAGGCAGTGTCCGTATTCACCGTTGTGGATGCGTTCGATAGCCTCTTGGATTTGTCGAAGCGTTTGTCGGCTCAGGTCAACGCGCGTGATAGTAAATTCGCGCATGCTGGCCACAGAGCTTTTGTCAGCCTCATCGCCGGCATCCGTTTCGACTGAGAGTTCAAATCGTTCCCCTTCCTCAGCCTCGATCATGCGCTGCAGGCGGTTCCGTTCGGCAACCAATGTGTCGTGGTATTTTTTCCAATCCGATTTCATAATCTCTTACGACTATGGCCCCTTCCTATGAAATTAAAGGCGGCAAATGATAGCATAAGATTCCGTCGCCGTCTGCTGATGCAGTCAATAATTTTATTAGCCTGGCATGTTCTTGCAGATAACCCGTTCACCTGACCTACTGCGCTCAGGCTTGACGCAATCGCAAGAGGCGCATACAGTGACTGACCTGAGTTGACAATGCAGTGGCTTTGGTTAGCAGACGGGTGACCCGTGGAAGGGGAACCGCTAAGACCCAGAGACTGCAAAGACTCCTCTTTGCGGTCCCAGCGGCTCCGCGGTGATTCTCAGAGGAATCGTCCCTATGCAACAGCACGCCACGAAGGATGAAAATGGGACACAGGCGGGAACGCCTGTGCCACATTCTCAGAGGAATCGTCCCTATGCAACAGCACGCCACGAAGGATGAAAATGGGGTACAGGCGGGAACGCCTGTGCCACATTCTCAGAGGAATCGTCCCTATGCAACAGCACGCCACGAAGGATGAAAATGGGGTACAGGCGGGAACGCCTG
>JANWZE010000088.1 GCA_025054955.1 Blastocatellia bacterium
CGTTGAAAATCACGGTGGCGCCCAGTAGTTTTGTGCAAGGGTGGAAGGTGCGATTCATGGAGAACGGAACGGGCATTTATGATGGTCGAAACGGAGCTACAGACTTGACGGCCAAGCCGGTTGTCTCCCTGTCCAACGGAACAGCCCGGCTCACCGTCAAGTCGGTGTCGAACTCGACTGATGCCGCTGGCCCAAGAGGGGCAAGAGTTTTTGTTCATCTGTTGGACGCGAGTAGTCAGTTCATTTGCACGTCAGGAGACCTGGAAATTGATCAATGGGTTGATGCAGACAATGATATGCAGATTGATTGGTTGATTGCGCAATCGCAGGACCTGTTGAACTGCTTCAAGAGTAGGACCGGAATCGTTGGGGAGGTGGCTCGAAGTGTGACAGGTTTGGGGCAAACACTAGATCCTGTATGTGGGGCAACGGAGATTTTTTCAACCTTCATCAGGATCAGTCCAGTTTGTCAAGTGCGTGATCAGAATGGTAACCCCTTTGGTCCTAACCTTCACAGATTGAACACGAACTGTGACTTGTCAAACACCGTGATCCACGAGGCACGCCATGCATGGCAGAATACGCTGCTGGGACGGAGCAATCTGGGGACGTCTTGCCCGCCTAGTGGCCCTTCGGGTTCACTGAATGACAGTGATTTAGATGGATTGCCAGAAGCAACGCCTCAAGGGTCTAGCGCTGATGGCATAAGGGACGATACACGCAATCAAAGTACGGGCGGCTGTGGTGTTCCGCTTGGAGATTGCCGTGCTGATCCGCAAAATAAGGTCTATTGCCTGACGGAACGAGATGCCCAGAGCTTTGGCAACAACCAGAGGCGAGCCTGTCACTCTAGCTTATGTCAGGGAGGATAAGAACTATGGTGATTTTTGATCGGGTCAAGAAACAGAGCATTTTAATGATGACATGGATTGTGGTTGGTGTGGTGTGGGCCCCTGGCCAGCGTCTAGGAGACGATTTGGATCGCCAGATCGAAGCGCAGCGGCGGCGCCAAGAGTTTTTTGCCGCGCTACAGGTGGACAGATTAGGGCGACTGGGGGTGGCTGAATATGATCCACAGTTAATGGCGCTGATATTGGAACGCCTTGAGATTGGCGATGGAAATATAAACACTGATGCGCTCCATTTGCTGAGACTTGCATTGCGGCAGTGGCAGATGCCAGCGGAGGCGTTGAACCGCATAAGTAAACGAGTTGATCTTGTGCGAGACGAGAACGTCAAGGGATATGCCGATGATATCAAGTGGCAACTGAGTCTATTGCAAGCGAAATCTGGGCCTGCTCAATTGACCATTGCCAAACAGGGATTACGTTCTGGTTCGGAGTGGATTGTTGACTCGGCCATTGATTTTTTGGTCAAAGTTGGGGGAGATGAAGCGAAGCGGCTTCTGCATGAAGCAGAAAAGGTGCGAATGCAGCAAGGCTTAAAAGCGAAGGCTAACCGGATTCGGCTAGGGATCAAACGGATTGAGGTGAATGAGGAGATAGCGCGTCGAGGGAGCGGGGATCAGCTTGAGTATGTGTGGACGATGTTTCAGGAGTATGTCAAGCAGAAGCCTGGGTGGGGGACATTTGAGTTTGTGCTGTGGTTGATGGAGAAGATTGAGGGGATTGGGACGCCGGATGCACTGTGGCGGCTGAAGCAATTTTACGAGGACAAAGGCAACGACCGGGATTACCGGTATGCGGCGCAAGAAGCGTTGGTCAGAAAAGGTCAGCTTCTGCCCAGTCAACGTCAGATCATCACCATCCACGAGATGAGAGGCAGGTAGAGCGATTTTCAATTACATTTAGAGCGATTTTCAATTGCATCTAGCCTGGGGGCCCGCACCTTGCGGGCTGATGCACGCTGGAAGCCTGCGCCCCATGGCAAACTCATTCGCAAACCGCTCTCGGCTGGTGACTCTGCATCTTGCGGACTCATGCATGCTGTGTGTGCTTCCAGAGTAAACTCATTCGCAAACCGCTCCAGCACACAGAAGCAAGTGAGCACGGGCGCAAACCGCTCCAGCACACAGAGGCAAGCGAGCGCGGGTGCAAACCGCTCCAGCACACAGAAGCAAGCGAGCGCGGGTTCAGGACCCACTCTGATATTCCCTGCGAAAAGAGAACGCGGAGCATGCGGATTCAACATCTGCCCCCTGCGCCTGCTCGGTCGCTTCCGTCTTGGTAAAACGCGATGATTGGTTGGCGCCGTCAACACGTCAAGCCGACGAGCGCCGGCGCCAGTGTTCTTTCTCAGTCAAACCAGTTGGTCGTTGACGGCTCGCGCGGTGGACTTTCGTTGATCACAACCTTGCGGTAGGCACAAACAAAGCGGATCGTCAGCTCACCTGATGCGCCGTCAAAGCCGGTGACCTGAATTCGATATGGAATGTTAGGTTCAGCCGTGAACCTGACACGCGATTGAGTTTCCTCAAAGCCGACACCATCGCAATTGCTATCATCGTTGCAGATGACTTCGACAAACTGGTCAAAATCGCACGCATCTGTTGCGTCAACGGCGTAAACCGACAACACGGTGTCGTAACTGCTGCCGCAGGTTGAAACCGTGACAACGGCACGCATCGTTGACATGAACTCGTACCACACGCTGCCTGACGATCGGCCGGGGCCGCCAAGCGGGCATCGGGCAAGTGGTTCTCCGGGTTGATCAGTCGCGTCAGTCGAGTCTTGGTTGAATGTAATGGGACAATCAGTAGCGGTGACGCTGATGCTGTTGACGCAGTCATCATTGGGCGGATGCTGTGGCTCATTTCTGCTCAGCGTGACCGACCGCGCCGGCGCGGACCGCGCTACTCTGGATGCGATTGTGGACAAAGTGACGACGATACAAAGACAAACAAAACATCCAGCAAGCAATGCGACTCTTCTCATACAAGACCCTCCCAGTTGTTGCCCGGCGGGTCTCAGCCTTCTTCATAGGAATTTGCGAAAGTCGGCTCTCTCTTCTCCTGCCAGACCGGATGATGATTTTTATTCGCCACACATGCTACATGGCTGCTTGAAGGATTGTCAAAGGCACAGACGTCCTCCTCTATAAAGTGAGGGATTGACAGGGAATCGCCCTTATGCGATTGCACGCCACGAACCATGAAAATGGTTATTTCGAAGGAGCCCAACAACTCGAGCACAATCCGCGCTGCCGACGCCGAATTGTTCCGGCGGATCAATCGTGTCTGGCCAGCGCGTCAAGCGACGTGGGCGT
>JANWZE010000089.1 GCA_025054955.1 Blastocatellia bacterium
ACCTTTTGATAGAGGATGCCGCGTCCGTCTGGAGAAAAAGTTGGCCGGTAGTTTATCAAGCCGTCGTTGACCGACAGCCGCTGCTCATTTGTTCCATCGGTGCGAATGCGATAGATGTTCCACCCGTGATAAAGGCTCACGTCGAAGTTGAACGGCTCACCCGGCCCATCATATCGAAAGAACGTGATCCACTGATTGTCTGGTGAAACGCGCGGATTGAAACTGCCTTTGGGGTTATTTGTGATGCGCCTGATATTACGCCCGTCTGCGTTCATGATGGCAACTTCTGGCACAGGTCCCCAACGATAGCTGTTGAACACAATGCGTCCATCAGGCGCCCACACAGGATCAACATCGGCTCCATCAGTGGTCAGTTGTCGTTGATTACGTCCTGCATCGTCCATGACCCAGATATTGCCGTCTCGAGCAAAGACGATACGAGCGCCATCTGGCGAGAAGACGGGATGGCTGTCATTGAAGCGATTGTTAGTGAGTCGCCGAGCGCGTCCACCTGTTGTATTGACCACGTAGATTTCTTGTGTCTCTGAGACTGGTTGACCGTTATTATCGAGACTCGCCGATGTATAAACGATCCGTCGTCCGTCCGGCGACAAAAACGGCGTAGCAACAAATGCTTCGCCCTGTGTGCGCGATTGGAGATTGCTGCCGTCGGCATTCATGACGTAGATCTGTGGCCGACCCTCAAATTCGCGGCTAATGAATGCGATCGTTCCGGCAAGTTGTGGCGTCGGGTCAGGCGGCGGTTGTCCCGGCTGCAATTGAATCACGCCCCATTGCGCGGTGTTAATGAACTCGAGGCCGAATAGCCCGCCCAGTTCACCAGCGACGCCTTCTGCGCCAAGGCGAATCAACCAGAAGATGTTAAACCGGAGGCGTCCGTTCATATCCGTGCTAATATCCTCGGCATCCCCAGAATTGAGCGGGATGGCATACTCGATGATGTAGTCGCCGATGCCGCGAGGATTTGTATGAACAATGCGCCCGATCCCGTCAATGCGTCGGTCGGCATTATCTTGCCCTTCAGGAACCCGATGCAAATCGGCATAGAGACCGCGTTGTCCCCCGTCAATGTTCGGTTGAACCGTCACCAACAACTTTTCATCCTCGCCAAAATTGTATGTCCCATTGTTGTTGCTATCGAAATAGATGGTGAACAAATCGAAGCCGCGACCGGCGACATTCGGGTTGTTGTACGGCAGTCCGTAGATGCGCGCTCCGAGATACAAGTTTTTGTGATCATTCATCAGGTAGAGGTCAGCAGGGATGGGCTCTGTATCTTCACCTGTGTTCAGATTGATCATGAAGAATGTCAAGGGTTCGAGTCGGGCAGCATCCCACTCACCGGGGGCGAATCGTCCGTCAATTACAGGCGGCCTGGCCGTGAACACGCTGTTGATGATGGTATCTGTCTGCCCCGTCGCCGTTGAGGTTGAAACAGGCCATGAGATCATCATTGAGAGCAGAAGCGAGCAAACAGTCGTCGGAAGCAAGAGCGAATTCAGTTTCATCGAGTTCCTCCATGTTGAGAAGAAAACGCGGATGATGCAGCGTTGGCGCACACAGGCCGTCACTCATTGGCCAACACTTCTTGAATACATGGCCGCCGCGTTCCGTTAATGTTTGACCATCTGTGGCGCACATATCTATGCAGAAAACTCTTGGCGATGTCGGGCTCTCCTGCAATAGCGACCGGCGTCATTTTACCACACCGACTCGTTTGAGCAAGCTGAGATTTCAAGGGAATCACTCATGTAGGTACGTTCACCACGAAGAAGGAAAATGACGTACGGCACGTTGCCAAATTGCGCCACACTTGTTCTCGCGGGAATCGGTCACAGCCCAACGTACACCACGAAAGATCAAAATACAATTCTTCCGTGAAGTGCGTCTGTTTCGCTGGCTCCTTCAAAGGAATCGCTCTATTGCACGCCATGAAGAACGAGCATGGATCAGGCGCGGGAACGCTAGTGCCACATCCTCAAAGGAGCCAGCTCCATCAGCGGCGTTGTTAGACGCCGCAAGCTGGTAGCCAGACGTGAAACGTCTGGAAGGGCGTCATCTCACAATCCTTCGCGCCCTGAAGGGGCGCCACCGTTCCCCATCGGCTGGCTCATGCTGCTGACTGGCAGGCCGCCAGGGCGCAGCTCTGGCGCGTCTCCAACGCGCTACTCTGGTCCGATCTGCTCTTCCAGACGTTGTACGTCTGGCTAACTTCTGTTTGCGCCTCCGGCGCATGCTGACCTCGGACGTTTTCCGAGGGATCGCTCACGTTCTCCGCGCTCGCCACGAAGGATAAAATGGTTATTCTCAGAGGAGTCGGCCACAGATTGCACCGATTGTCACCAAGAGAACCAGCGGTGTGAATCTGTGAAATCTGTGGCTATTTTCAAAGGAATCGCCCATGAGCTTCGCGCTGGCCACGAACCATGAAAATGGTTATTTGCAGAGGAGGGAGAGGAGTCGGGCGGCCACGGCGAGCCGCCCGTACAGGGTGGCTCTGGGCCCGCGTTTTTGCCAGGAAAGCGGGCAGGCAGCGAGGCCTGTATGGGGGCCTCGCTGTGGGCCCCCGCGTAGAATGCGTGTGAGCGGATAGGACCGAATTCTTCAACCCGCAATTGGTACTGTCCATCTGTGTTCAGCAGTGGTGTTTCCGAAGAATCGCTCAAAGTTATTTTCAAAGGAGTTGTTCATGTCGTCCGGGACGACCCCCAGAAACGATCAAAAACGCCACAGGCAGGAATGCCTGTGCCACTTTTTCTGAGGAGATCGCTCATCGTGACGGCAACTGAAACAGCGAATCGCTCGGTTCAGTGTTGAACTTCCATTCGGTCACTTCGATCTCTTTTGAGAGGAACCCATTGCTGTTGAATATCCAGTGGGGCAGCATGAACGGGCCGACTTTCTTGTACTGCTCAAAGTCAGTCGTGGCTTCGGTCTCCTGTCGAGACATCGGGTTGTAGGCGGGAACGACGCTGCGCAGCAGCAGATGCGTTTTGGCGTCGAGGAAATAGCGTCCCTGCCGTCCGCTGGGAGCCGTCAGTTGGATCACGATGGCCTTCTTGCCGTGCACCATCTGTTGGCCTTCGACTTTCACTGTCCAGCCCGGCCGTGGCGGCCCCGTCAGGATTTTCATCCCGGCCCATTCCAGTTCAATCTGCTGCTGAAGTTCGCTGACCGGTCGCACTTGACCATTGCCGACAGCCCACAAGCGCGAGCCGTCGGAGCCGCTGGTAGATTGAAATTGACCGGACGAAAACGATTCACGCCAACGCGCCGGCGCTTTCATGACAAATGTGAGTTGACCTGTTTGTCCCTGACCCATGACAGAAACTTTGGCCGTTCCAGTCATGCTGTAATCGCGCACTTCAGCCAGGGCCTTAGCGCCACCAATAGCCGCAAGATGCTGGTTGATTATTTTGAGTGCTTGCGCCTGCCCCTCCGTCGCTTCACGCGGCGTTGCGCTCAGGCCCAGTAGTATGACCATCAAACCAATCCACTGAATGCGTGTGTTCATCCTGAAGTACCTCCTGAAAAATGAGTGAGTGAACTTGATCGCGATGCAATGACGCCACAATGCGCGGCTTGTTCCGCCGGCGTCAATCGGCATTGGCATGCCGGCAACTCTGATAACCGGCGGCCTCCGGTGTGCCGTTCGGTGACCACGCCATACTCGCTCGTGTAGAACAAGGTGATGTCACGACACAGACCCTGCTCATCATCATAAACAACGCAGGAATCAAACGGTCGGGCATACACATGAAGGCTCATGGCCGGTTGATTAAATTCGGCCGGATTCCAGACGACATGAACAGGCTCGTCAGGGTCTACCTTGGCCAAGCCGCCCGGCGAGAGCAACAGCTCTGCGAGCGGCTCCAGTTGCAGCGTACGCGCGTGTTGATCACAGCCGAGTCGCCTGTAATTGCGCACCACAAGCCGGCCGTCCACAACGGCCATCCAGCAGTGCTGACCACGATGATTGTGTATCCAACTGCGATGGCCAATGCCCCAGCATAGCAGCAGCAGCTCAAACTGCTCGTCTTTGAAGATCAGATTTCGTGAATAGTGCGCGTCGCGGAAATGAATGTACGGGGCAAGGCTCTCGAGGCAGATACGGCTGGCGTGGAGATACTCGGTGACTTGATCAGGCTGACCAGCGTGCAACCGCTGGTGTACGCCATTGACCAATTGATCAACGGTGATACAGTCCGGCTCGCTCATGGCGTCCTCCTTTGAGGCGTTTGCGTGAGCCACAAGTGTAGCGACTCCTGCCAGCGAATTCAACCGCTGTGTTTGTCTGAACTCGTGCGCGTCCTTGCATGAAAGGCATGCCTGCCACAGGGCTGCTTGGCTTTCAACCATCGGCTCATCTGCCAGCGTGTGCGCTGGTGCAACGCCAACAGGCGCGCCACCGCGACTGAGTTCATCAGCGCATCAGTTCAATGGTGACAAGCGCGTTATAGTCCGGCACGCCACCCACGGCATCGGTTACGCCGCGTGGGATGAGCACGTTGCCTTCAGGCCAGTGCACCTGCAAATTGCCGCGCGCCATCGGCGCAAGGAAGACACGGCCTTCAAATCGCCCGACGTGATTGACGAGGGTAATCCGGTCTTCATGTCTCAGGTGCAGGGCAGCAGCGTCATCAGGATTCATCAAGATCGCATCACGCGGCGCGCCCGTCAGCGGGTCTGTCTCCGCATAGATGAGCGTATTGAACTGCCGCCCGCGTCGTGTGCTGAGACGAAAGACGCCAGGTTGAGGTGCATCGTTCGGCAGCGGCACAACCTGAAAATGGGCTTTGCCATCCGGCGTAGGAAATTGCCAGTCGGCGCACAGGTGAGGCCCGCCGTATTGAAAGGCGTCGCCCAGCTTGCTCAGATGTTGAATCCCGTCATAAAACGGCACAACGGCGGCAATCTCCTGACGAATTGCCCAGCCGGTTTCACAACCCAGTAGATGCGCCTGCTGCGGATAGACGGCCGTCGCCAGTTGACGCAGGATTTTCCATTCAGCGCGCGCTTGTCCCACCTGACGCGGCAATTGCGGACCGAAGATAACCCGGCGCTCGGTGATCGTTTGTGTGCCGCCGTCGTCTTGCTCATAGCGCGTCTTGGCCGGCAGCAAGATCACCGCTTCTTTGGGTTCGATCAGCATTTGATCGGTGAGGATGATGTCTTGATGAACGCGCAGCGGCACATTGGCCATCGCGCGAGCCACGTACTCAGGCTCTGGCAGCGTGCGGAGGAAATTCCCACCGATGCAATAGAGCAGGTCGAGCTCGCCGCGCGCTGCCGCTTCAACCATTTCCGGCGCAGATAACCCGATCCAGTCGGGCACGTCGAACTGATACTGAGCGGCCAAGCGTCGCGCGTTCTCAGCATTGATTGGTTGACCGCCCGGGAAGGCTGTGGCATAGGCGCCCATCTCGGCGCCGCCTTGCACGCCTGAATGACCGCGAATCGGCATCAAGCCGCACCGGTCGCGCCCCACATAGCCTTTCATCAAGGCGAGGTTGATAATCATCTGCACCGTCTGGCCACCATAGGCATGCTGCGTGATGCCCATGCTCCAGACCATGACAGCGGTTTGGGCATCGCGAATGAGGCAGGCAAATTCTTCCATGCTTTGACGCGACAAACCCGACTGCTGCTCCAGCACCGGCCACGCCTGTTGTTGCACGCTCGCTTTGAAATGCTCAAATCCAGTTGTGTGACCCTCGATGAACGAAGCGTCGTACCAACCATTCTCGATCAGAATTTTGCAGACGCCGGTCAGGAAAGCTGTGTCGCCGCCTTGTGAAACGCCAAACCAGTAGTCGGCCACGTTGGTGCCGAATAATGCGCTGCTGACGCTTGAAGGAACCCAATATCGCTGCATGCCCGGCTCGCAATACGGGTTAACCATGACGACTTTGGTGCCAAGCTTTTTGGCTTCGTCAATATATTTCATGGTGACCGGCTGATCATTGGCCGGATTGGAGCCGAAAAAGATCAGCAGGTCAGTGCCCCACCAATCGCGGTAGCTACAGGTCGTCGCGGCAACACCAAGCGATTGCTTCATCGCGCCCGTCGAAGGCGAGTGACACAGCCGGGCAGCATTATCAATGTTGTTCGTCCCAAAAAAACGAGCGACCTTCTGCGCTACGTAGTAGGTTTCATTTGTGAGGCCACGTGAGGTGAGGTAAAAAGCAATTCGTCGCGGATCATTGCCGCGTATGTAATGAGCAATACGTTGATATGCTTCGTCCCACGTGATGACGTGAAAACCCGGTTCGCCTTTCTCACGCACCATCGGTACGGGCAACCGACCCAGCTCGCGCAAGTGGGCATTAGACCATGTGGCGAGCGTCGAAACGTCAGCAAGCTGACGCACGTCCAGCTCAGCCATCGTGTTCAGACGAAGCAAATTCAACCGCGTCAGGCAAAGATGCACGCCGTCAATTGTCCAATCGCGAAAGCCGGCTACACCCAGAGCGCATCCATCGCACACGCCCTGACTCAGCACTTTCCACGCATAGGACAAATTGTCTCGATTTTGCCAAGCGACACGGGCCATGTCGCGATAGTGATTCGGCTTGCTCTGGCCGAGTCCAAATGGAACCAGGCGCTTGAGCGTGTCCTTCCAGCCTCTTTCAATGCGATGCGACATTGGTGACCTCGTGGTTCGTGGTCTGTGATTCGTGAGCCGTGGTCCGTGATTCGTAATACGTGATTCGTGAGCCGTGATTCGTAATACGTGATTCGTGGTCCGTGATTCGTGAGCCCTGGTCCGTGAGCCATGATTCGTGAGCCGTGATTCGTGAGTCGGGATCCGTGTGTCGTCATTTAATTCACCATCCTCGGTTCACGATCCACGATCCACGATCCACGATCCACGGATCACGCTTTCGGCGCTGGCGGGGGCAAGTCTCGCGCTTCGACGACCGATTGAAATCCCTCGCGGGCATGAGCGCCATCACAGAACGGTTTATTGTTTGAATGTCCGCAACGGCACAAGGCGACGGTTGTACGGCCGCCCAATCCAAAGGTATTTCCGTTGGCATCCTTGATAACGATATTCTCGCCGATGACACGGAGTGGACCATTATTCGCGCAAATAATTTCTATACTCATCAAGACTCCTCCTTCATATTGAATTTAGGCTGGGCATTATAGCGTAGTGAGAGACCGACAACAATTCAGTTGACTGATCACGTGGGCAGCAACCAAATGTTGGCCATGACCGATCAGCCGCGAATTGTGAAGGGCGAGAGCTTCGCCC
>JANWZE010000090.1 GCA_025054955.1 Blastocatellia bacterium
TCTCGCCGATTCCTTACATCATCCCCGGCCAGATGTTTGCTGCGTTGCTGGCCCAAGCGAAAGGATTGTCGCCAGACCAGCCCCGTTCGCTACGAAAAGTGACGCAGACGGTCTGAACAACTTCGGCTGAAGACGGCTCCCCCCAGCCTCCGTTTTCAATGGACAACGAAGGCTGTAGCAGTTGCTACAGAGGCCCGGCTCATGGCACGCAGGCTCGCCAAGCGAGTGGTGTTATCGTCCATTTGCGCTGCAAAGTAACGTGACAAAAGTTCGGGGCGTTTTTGGAGTGCTGCGGCTTGTCGCAGCTTTGGCCGGAAAGCGGTGACACGGCACCGACTCCAAAACCTCCCGCCTCCCCCAAATGCCCCAGAACTTTTGTCCATCCACCAAGGCGTTGAAGCCGTTCCCTCGCCGCATCGTTTCCTTTGCAAATATCAACGAGAGGTTGTCGAACCCCTGCATACAGGGGAATTGCCGTTTGCGGCATCATTCCCTTTGCAAACGGATGGCGCTTTGTTACCATTTTGTGCGTGAATGAGATGTTGAGAGGCCGAACTATCCTGATTATGCTGGTGGTCGCGCTGGTTGCATTTGCTGGCGGCGTCTGGGCTGACAATGCCCTGAGCAGCAGGCAGGCTCGCCGCCTGATTGCTAACGTAGGCGACTTGAACCTGGACCCTGAACACATTCATATTCGCCGCATCAATACCGGCTTGGGCGGACGAGCCGTTGTCGAAGCATTGGTCCAAACGGGATTTGAATTGGCTCACCAAAATGGCCAGTGGGCTGTTGTGCGTGTTCGGCTGGGCGACCGCCAATGGGACAGCATCGAATTCATCACGGCAGCAATCACACATGAAAAGATCAGACGGACCAGCGCTGATCTGCGCGTGCTGGCCCAAGCGATGGCTGCCTATCATCGTGATCATCACCGGTATCCTGCCGCTGCCAATTTTGCGGCGCTCGTTGACATGCTGGTGCCGCAGTATCTTGGTCGGATCATTCGAGAAGATTATTGGCATCGCGCCTATGTGTATCAGCCGACACCCAACGGTTACCAGGTTGTCTCGCTCGGCGCTGATGGACAGCTTGCTACCGCTGATGACCTTCGCTTAGAAAACGGCCACCTGCGCGTGCCCACGACAGAGTAGATGATAAGCCCTGATTTGACAACTCACCTCTCTGTGCGGTTTCGCACCGTGCGGCTGATTACCCTGAGCGTCCTGGCGAGTATCCTCTTCTATGTGTTTGCAGCTTACTTGGTGTTGCTGTCCAGCCCGGTCGAACCGGCGCGGCCTTGGCAACAGCATACACTGGTGCGCACATTCTACGGCGTGGCCGCCGTTGTCAGTATCGGCGTCATACTGGCACGGCGCGCTTTCTTCAGTTCGTCGCGGCTCTGGCGTGTCGTCGAGTCGCGGGGGCTCAAACAACTGGTAGATGAATTGACCTCGAAAACGATCATACTCCTTGCGCTGAGCGATGTGGTTGGCCTCCTTGGCTTGGTTCTCAGTGTGTTGACTAAATCGTTCGAGCCAATGTGGCGCCTGGGCGCCGTCAGCGCGCTCTTGATCGTTGTGAATATGCCTCGACGCTCCGCGTGGGAGCGCACTGTTGAAGACTTCAGTCGTTATGTGTATGAAGAACCCGATCAGGGTGAACAAACATGAATCAAAAGGAATGCCTGATGAATAGACAACGTCTCGGTTGTAGAGTGTGGTTGGTGTTGATTGGTCTCATCGCATCAAGCGTCACGGTTCCTGGTCAATCGCCAACGAAGCCATCGCAGACCGAAAAATCCAGCCAGACTCAAGCCACACCATCGCTGCCATCGTCCACCGGGGAGTCCCCATCAGTAGAACAACTCAGAACGCGCCGCGTGCAGGCCTATTTGTTATATCCCAAGGCCATTCAAGAAGCGACTCGAGGCAATATGTATAAGGCCATCGAGTTGCTGAAGCAGGTGGTGTCGCTGGACCCAACCGCGCCGGAACCGCACGTCACGCTGGGCGAAATTCATTATGGATTGCGCAACACGAATGAAGCTCGCCGTGAAGCTCAATTGGCTCTCGCGCTTAACCCCAAGCACGCTGGCGCTCACAAATTGCTCGGACGGATTTACCTGGATGAAGCTCAATCCAGCGGCGACCAAGACAAAGCAAAACTGAGCATCGCTGAGTTCCGCCAGGTGGTGGAGGTTGACGACACGGATACGGAGGCCTGGCAATCCCTGGCTGAGCTATACCGTTTGACCGGCCAGCAAAACGAATTCGTCAACGCGCTGACTCGCTGGACCAGCAATGATCCGATGGCCGACCGGGCGTTTTTTGAGCTGGGGCGTCATTATCACGCGCAGCGCAAGTACCGTCTGGCTGCGGAGAATTACGCTCGCGCATACGAGTTACAACCAATCCCGGAGATCGCTGTGTTGTTTGCTCAGTCGCTGCTGGCCCAGGGATACACAGCCGATGCGCTGCGGATTTATCAAGAGGCGCGTCAGCGGACGCCGAACGATGATGATCTGGAAGTCAACTACGCCGGCGCGCTGATCGCAGCCGGTCAGTACGAAGAAGCGATGAGCATCCTGCAGAGCCAGTTGAAGAAGCGCGCCACCAATCTGGAGGCGTTGTGGTATATGGCACAGGCGCTGCGGCGTTCGGGCCGGCGGTCCGAAGCAATTCGATTGTTGAAAGACGCGCTCAACGATATTGACGTAACGGAGAGTCTTGATTTTCAGCAGATGCTCGCTTCCATCTATGAAGAAACGCACCAAGTTGATGAAGCAGTCGCCGTTTATCGGAACATTTTGGATGTGATCCTCAATCCCGATGGAACGGTGTCGAAGAACTACCTTCAGATTGCCGAAGATACGCTGGCTAGAATCGGTCTTGCTTACCGACGTGCTGGCCGGCAGGCCGACGCCATCCGCGCGTTCGAGCGCATGCGGACGATCCTTGGAGCAGACAATCCACAGGCTGACTTGCTCATCTTGGATACGCTGCTGGAGGAAGAGCAATACCAGGAAGTCGTTGACAAGGCAGAGGCGTTGGCTAAGCAGTTTGAAGACAAACGAGAATTTCGATTGGTGCAAGCGCAGGCTCTGGCGCGCATGGGGCGTGTTGATCAGGCGATCAAGTTGTTGGATGGACTGCTGAGTAATTCGCTTGACGATTTGGCCGTGCTCTCTGTCAAAGCGAGCATCATTAGCGATGCGGAACGGTATCAAGAAGCCAAAGCCGTTCTGGAAGAGGGATTGCGCCGCGACCCGCGCAATACCGCCTTGTTGATTCAGTTGAGCATGGTTCAGGAGAAACTCGGCAAACCGGTTGATGCTGAAGCGACGTTGCGTGCGATTCTGGAACGTGATCCAGAAAATCAAGTCGCTTTGAATAATCTCGGCTACTACTTAGTTGAACGTGGCGAACGATTGGATGAAGCGCTCGCCCTCATTCAACGAGCCGTCAACATTGATCCAACAAACGGCGCGTACCTGGATAGCCTCGGCTGGGCTTACTTTCAAAAGGGTCGCCTCGAGGAAGCGCAGATGTACCTGGAACAAGCCCTGCGATTCGAGCCGCGCGACAGCACAATTCATGAGCATCTGGGTGATGTCTTCATGAAAAAAGGTCAACCGGATCGCGCCCGCCAAGCCTATGAGCAGGCGCTCCGTTTCGCCCGCCAACAAGCCGAACGCGAGCGCATTCGGAAGAAGCTGCAATCGCAGGGCGACCATGCAAAATAGTTGAGGATGGTCTTCAGCTTTGTTGAATTATTGGCTGATTATGTAAACGAGCGTGTGCCCGTGGAATCAAATCACCTGGCCGGCTCATCAAGTGACATGACATGAACAGTGGCATCGTCAGTCAACGTAGATGCACGCGCCGGCTCGCTCTCCTACATCAGGCGTGCCGGTGGCTCGCGGCTGGCTTATTGTTGTCAGCGGTGTGTGTTTCTATTGTCAGCTCCAGGCCTGGCTCCGACAGCACGGGCCAAGATATTGAACAGATCGAGCAGCAGGTGTTCGAGCAGGTGAATCGGCAGCGTCAAGCGTTAGGACTCCATCCTCTGCAACGGCATGATCGGCTTGACGAAGCGGCGCGGGCACACAGTCAAGATATGGCTGAGCGCCGCTACGTGAGCCACATCAACCCTGACGGGTATCGTTTGATAGAGCGCCTCCGTCTGGCTGGTGTGAGAAGCGCCCGCGAAATCGCCGAAAATGTGGGCTCGCTTCCGCCTGGCCGTGACCTTGTCGAGCGAATGGTTCAGCTCTGGATGAATAGTTCCGGGCATCGGAGCAACATCGTCAATCCTCGCTTCAAATATACCGGCATTGGGGTGGCGCGAGCTGCTGATGGGGTTTTCTACTTCACCCAGGTGTTCACTGATCGTTGATGAAGCTGTGCTGTCGGTCTTATGCCAAGCCGAACCTCAGCAACCTTGTGGATGACGTAAGGCTTTGATCTGATGAACCTGCGGTGTCGTTCTTATGCCAAGATCAACTGGGTTCTTGAGGTGTTAGGTCTGCGTCCTGACGGGTATCACGAGCTACGCACTGTTCTTCAGACGATTGACCTGCATGATGAGCTATGGTTTGAACGAACCAGTAGCGGCATCCAGATCAGCGCCAGTGAACCGACCCTCCCGCTGGATGGAACTAATCTGGTCTATCGAGCGGCTGAGCTTTTGCAGCGGCGCAAAGGGATCACGGCTGGCGTCCGCGTGCATATCAACAAGCGAATTCCTATGGGCGCGGGGCTGGGCGGCGGCAGTAGCAATGCGGCGATCACGTTGCTGGCTCTGCAGCGCCTATGGCAGGTACGCCTTGGCGCCGGCGAGTTGATTGAATTGGCAGCGACGCTTGGGTCGGATGTACCCTGTTTCTTGTATGGCGGCACAGTCCTTGGCGTGGGGCGCGGGGCCGAGGTTTACCCCTTGCCCGATTACATCTGCCCGTACATGCTGGTGGTTGTCCCGACGGTTCATGTGGC
>JANWZE010000091.1 GCA_025054955.1 Blastocatellia bacterium
GAACAGCCGCGCCGGTGTGTAGCCCAATGCCGTTGATGCTGACGGAGCGTTGAATCGTGGTTTGTCGCGTGATCATCAGATGCTCTCTTGAGCAAGCGATATGCCGAATGCAGTCTGACTGGCATCGCTCTTTGTCAAGCCGTTGATCGGCAGGCTGTTGGCTCGGAGTTTGTAGCAACCAGGCGGCGCTCTGATCAGGGCAAGTTTTTGTAGAGATGCAACAGTGGTGTGGCCGGAATACAACACGTTGAGTCCAGCATGGGAGGCGGGGAATTTGAAGCGTTGATGCAACAAGAGTGTGGCCGGAAATGCAGCAACTCGTATGCGAGCGACATGGACTGAGCGGGTCAACGAGGATCGCGGATCAGCGAAGATTGACCGGAGTGACGTTGCGCGGAACCGAGCCGCTCAACGCTCTGCCGGTCAATGGAGTCATAGGCCGCGAGAACGGGCCGCAGTGGCGTCATCGGCGTTCGTTTTTTTGTTGTCAGTCCAGACGGTGGTGGACTGAGGTCGAGATTGTCTCTTTCCGAGTGGTCAACAAAAATCCTATACTGGCCACGATGAAACCATCCACGTCACAATCTAAGAAGGACCGGTTCGCGCGATTGATTCGATTGGCCGTTGAGATCAAAACGAATCCGCAGCAACGACCGGAAGATTTGTGGCGGCGGTTGGGTGTGGGGCGGTCGCAGTTTTTCCAGGAC
Source organism: Blastocatellia bacterium (assembly GCA_025054955.1). Classification (NCBI taxonomy): domain Bacteria; kingdom Pseudomonadati; phylum Acidobacteriota; class Blastocatellia; species Blastocatellia bacterium. The sequence goes on from JANWZE010000091.1 coordinate 708, forward strand.
TGCCGGGCGCTCAACGAGATTGGGCTTGAGTTCAAATACGACCGGCGCGAGCGACGCTACCAGATTATCAAAGATTTGTTCATCCCTGTGTTCGACCTGACGGTGACGGAAGCTATCAGTTTGGCGTTGATGGTGAGGCAGCTTTCAGCGACAGGTGATCATACGCTGGCATGGGACGCCGTGACGGCTGTGCGCAAGGTGATTGCCAATGCGCCGGAGCCAGCCCGCGACATGTTGGCTCATGCGATGAATGAGATAACCTTGCGCAAAAGGTTTCAGGTTAATCCGCGAATCATGGAAGCGCTGTGGCGGGCGCAACAAGAACGCCGCCGCGTGCGCGTACTTTATGACGATTATTCGGTTGGCAAAGAGCGGTGGTTGCAAGCTGATGTTTACATGGTTTATTTCAAAGGGCGGGCGCTCTACGTTGACGTGTTTTTGCCCGACGAGCAGCGCGTTGCGATGCTCCGGGCCAGCCGGATCAAGCAGGTTGAGCTGCAAGCTCTGCGATTCCAGGTGCGCCCGGATTACGATTTTCACAAGCGTCATCAGCCTAGTTTCCGCGTGCTCGTCAGTGACAGCCCGCCGCAGCGCGTGCGAATTCGTTTCGATGCTCGGACGGCTCGCTACATCCGCGAGGCGTACTGGCATGACTCACAGCGGATGCTGGAGGGTGACGATGGCGGGTTGATACTGGAATTGACGGTCAGCGAACCGCGCGAAGTGCTCTGGTATTTGGTATTCCCATGGGCTGAGGGCGCGGAGATTTTGGAGCCGCCGTGGTTACGCCAAGAGGCAGCAAAGTTGGCGGAGAAAATCTATGAGCAGTACACAAAACCCAAAAGATGACATCTGGCATCGCCAACAGAGGCTTGCCCTCGGCAACGGCGTTTTGGCAATGCGTCCACAAAACAGAGAAGCCGAAAACTTGCCTTGTCAACAGTGGCCTTCGCACGCAAGGGCATCATCACGCGGGGTTGATTGCTTGCGAGCTGAGATATGGCCTCGTCAACAGTGGCCTTCGCACGTATGGATAGTCGGTCGGTTGTTGGCCGAAGGGTATAAGCCGGCCGATATAGCCGTGCTCTTGCAAGTTCGATTATCGGTTGTAAAATCCTGGCAGCGACAGTGGCAGCGGATGCGGAAGCAGATCGGTGAACCTCCGTCCGATTTGAATCGCTCGTGTTGGAAGGAAAAAATTTCTTGGGGGTGAAGGGAATTTTCGGAGAAATTCCGTCATTGATTGATAGATGGAGCAGTTGGATCAGGGTTGGTTGAAGGAACTGAACTGCTGATGGCGGCAGCTTGCCTACGCATGGGTCAGAGGGCGCCGAGAGCGCCGTTGAACGTGGGGTGTAGCGATTGAGCGGCGGTGCTTGAGGCGATTGAGGCGATCGGCTAAGAGGCGATTGAGTCCGGGCATGGCTGCCAGTGGAAGAGGCAGTGGAGGATATCAAGGAATCGCCCCTATGCGATTGCACGCCACGAAGAATGAAGATGGAGCACAGGGGGGACGCCTGTGCCACATTCTCAATGGAGCGACGGGACTTTTGGCTATGATCAGCATAGCGATGAGATTTTGATAATCACTGTGTAATTGATGAGAGAATGGGAGCATGATTGAGCAACATCCTGCGCTCGATTACAGTTTAGACAAACCTCAGATGGACGAGGGAACGAATATGATTCAGCTATTGGCACATCTAGCACAACAGATTCAACTCGACTTGAAACCTGATGAGGGTTCGTTGGGATATATTCGACAAGCCTTGCTCAAAGGTGGCAACGATGCCGACCTCATTAGGGCAACCATTAAGAGTCTCGATGTCCCGCAATTGGAGCGTCTCTTGCGGCGAGGGCAGGGCGGTGGTGGAGCGCTGAGTCCCGGTAGCATCCCTCCCAGCATCCCTGTCAAAACGATCA
>JANWZE010000092.1 GCA_025054955.1 Blastocatellia bacterium
CTAGGAGGTTAACATGTCCCGACAAACCATTCTCATCTCCTCGCTCGGCGAATCGCCTGCTGTGGTCACCGAGGCAATTGACAAGCTGGAGCACGAGGAAGGCATCCAGTTTACTCAGGTCATCACGCTGGGCACAAACGAAAATGATGTGCGCATCGGTGCTAAGATCCTCTCGGAGCACATCCCAACTCACTACAACAAGAGGAATATCGTCTATCTTCATCAGGCCATCGAAGCGACGGATGTGCTCTCGGAGAAAGACAATCTCGATTACCTCACGCTGGTGGCGGAGACGCTGCGCGCGTATCGTCGCTACAGTGACATTTACGTATCAATGGCCGGCGGACGCAAAACGATGTCTGCGTTGATGGCGCTGGCCGTTCAAATCTATGGCGCAAAGCTCCTGTGTCATGTCGTTCACTTGCTCATGGACGAGCATCTCCAGCGCAAGATGGAAGCGACCAACCTCCAACGATACCCGGCGGAGCAAGCGGCGCTGCTTCACCCCAGCCTCGAAGAACTTGAAATCGTTCGGCTGCCCGTAGTGAGTCTGTTTCCGCTGCTCAATGATTTCTTGAGTGCGCTGGGGGGTCAGGACATCGGCGCGCTTGATAAAACCGCGCGAGTCTTGCTCGAAGACACCGGACTGATCGAACACGAAGGGAGCGCCTGGAAGGTGACCAAGATAGGTCAGCAGCTCCACGCTGTGCTCAGCGACATTGAGTTATTGCCGGAGCCTTCGTCAACACTGCCCCAGCAAAAGGCCGTGGACCTGAAAGATCATCACGGCAAGGACGCATTGCACTTTCATGCCGAGCGGCTCCGATTTTTTCCCTATGCTGAGCGCATTGATTCGACTGATTTCAACTCGCAATTTGATCGGGGCCGCGTTTTCCATTCTCCCTACGGGCGATTGCTTGTTGAAGTGAAAACCGGCGAGCCTGATGTTTTGATTGTCACTTTAGCTGATTCTCAAAAAGGGTATCGCTTAGCCGTTCGTACTAAAGCCCAGACCGCCGCTCAAGCCGAGCGGGTGAAGCGGGAGCTAGAGCGGTTCCTCCGTAAGCAGACGTGAGACTTTACATCAAGCGGAGAGGTGCTGTCCGGAGACCGCTCCTACAAGGGTTCTTAGTGTGAGAAATGAAAGTGGAGTGATGTCACGATGAAACCAAACAGGTTCGATTCGAAGCCGAGGCGTCCAAGCCTCGGGAAAAAATTGATTCCATCGAGGAAGGAACTATTTCGTCGCATTGTCTGAAGGAGAAAAGCTATGGCAAAAGCAACCAAGAAAAATGAGTGGCTGACGCTTGCGGAAGTGATTGAGGCGGAACCGGAGGGCTTTGACCTAGACGAGTTCATCGCCCAGAGCGAGGAGTTGAAGTCGCAGATTGGACAACGCCTCGGTGGCGACGCCGCAGACTCGGCGGAAACGATTCGCCGCAATCGGGAGCAGCGGTCGTCATGAGACTTCAACCCAGGCGGCAACGCTGGCTTGGCCGTTGCGGGCAAGCTATGATTGAAATTTGGATGACCTTCATAAGGGGAGAAAACAACGATGAGTGACATCATGATCAAACTGCCCAAAGAGACGCTGCGAGAAATCCTAAAACAGATCCCGTTCGATGAATTGGGGGCCGTCACCCGAGACCTGCGAGCGCAAACGCCCCCTTGCAGCAGCAGATGGAGCAGGCCCGCGCCCGAACGAACCTATTCTCTCGTGCGCACTCACCGTTCTTCGCCCGACCGCCAGTTGACATTGGACCAACCTCTGCCGAGGGGATTGATAAGATTGTCGCTGAGGAGGCTTATAGCAAGGAATTAAGTTGGTGATGATCTTTGCCGTGAGGGATCCACGTGGCTATGAGATTCGATTGACCGATGAGTGTTGGTATAATCACATCTTGATAGAGCACCCAGAAATGAAAGGTCGAGAGCATGATGTCAAACGGGCTATCAAAAAGCCGAATTACATCTACGAAAGTAAACGCAGGCGTTCCACTCATCTCTACTTTTCTGAAGTCGGTCGCAGCCTTGCTGGAAAGGAATACGTCCTTGTAGTGGTGGCTATTCGCCACCGGGCCAAGAAGGGTTATATCCAAACCGCCTTCCTGGTCGAAGGACTTTCAAAAGGAGGAAAGTTGCTATGGAAAAGAAACTGACGTTCTCATATTACCCGCCAAGCGACGAGCTGAACATTCATTTCGGTGAGCCGCGCCCGGCGATCTCCAGGGAGATCGATGATGAAATTTACCTTCGCCTGGATCCCGAGACGCGGGAAGTCGTGGGCCTGACGGTGCTCCATTTTCGGCAGCGATTCGCCGGCGCCAAGAGCAAACCACTCTCGTTCGCCCTGCCGGTGCTGGCTCACATTAAGCTCTCCAAGCGAGAGACGAAAGCTCTGGGGATCAGCTAATGGTGAGAGTACCAGGGAGACGGATGCCCACGGAAAGTGAGAAATTGGGAGTCGCTTCAAAGAGGATTGGGACATTGAAAAAAAGCAACTTGAAACGCAAACTGGTAAAACACCACGGAGGGCGATCTGAGGAACCCTATCGTCACATCCTGGTGGCTGTGGCCGGGCAGACGCCGCAGATCATCACCGAGACGCTCTATGCCCTCATGGTCTTGCGCCGTCCGCCCATTCCCATTTCAGAAATCTTCATTCTCACCACCGCTCGCGGCGCTGAGGTTGCCCGCCGCGCCTTGCTCGACCGCGAGCAGGGCCAGTTCTTTGCCTTTTGCCGCGAGTATGGTTTCGGCCCCGGCTCCATCGCGTTTGATGAAAACCATATCATCACCATCAAGAAAGACGTGGGCAGTGCGCAGGGATCAGTGGTTGGGAGGAAGCGGAAAGAGCCAACCACTCGCCCTCAGCAACCCGCGACTGCATTGGACGACATTCGCACTGTCGCCGATAATGCCGCGCTGGCCCAGCAGCTGATCGGCTTCATCAAGCAATTGACCAACCAACCCGACACTGCGCTTCACTGCTCGCTGGCCGGCGGACGCAAAACGATGTCTGCTTATATGGCGCTGGCGTTGACGCTCTACGGACGCCAGCAAGATACGCTCTCGCACGTGCTCGTCTCGGAAGAATTCGAGAGCAATCCCAAGTTTTTCTTCCCGCCTCGACGCAATCGGCAAATTCCTATACAGCGCAGCGGCGCGCTGGAGATCGTCCATACCAGAGACGCCCGTATCGAGCTGGCCGAAATTCCCTTCATCCGGTTGCGCGAGCGGCTCGGCGCCGAGTTCATGCAACTTGATCAATCGGTCGAGCAGATCATCCAACTGGCCCAGTACCAGATCAACCTGAGCCAGCCCACTGCTGACCGTCTCCGTATTGACCTGAAAAAACGCGAAGCGCGCTGGGGTATGGTTCGTTTGGATTTGAGCGGCATTCTTCTGGCTTGGTATGCTTACTTTGCCGACCTCAAAGCCAATCGCTGTGTCCGACCCGAACTGCCTACCTGCGCCAGTTGCAGCGACTGTTTTCAGCGGCTCCAAGAGCTTGATCGCGAGCGGTTCATCCAAATATACCGCAGCGTCTACGCTTTCTCCGCAGACCAGTTCAACCAGTGGGAAAAGAAAACGCGGGAAACACTTCAACGTGGCCAGCTTGGCCCGTTTGATGAGCGGACGCTCATCAGCTACATCAGTCGGATCAACAAAGCTCTTGGCAGCGCCCAGCTCTCGCAGTCGTTGAACATCAGGACCACAGGCGGTTATGGCGGCAAACGCTATGGCCTGCCTGTAGACAAAAGACAGATTGATGTGAGCGGGCACGAGCTGCCGCTCAGACCGACTCACCAATGAATTCGGCATTCACGCCCGGCTGTTTGAAAACTGAATACAATCCAACAGTCCGAAGAAGGGCCGTGTGCGATCGAGCGCCATGGAAGGCAGAAGTAGAACGTCCCAAGCGGCAGGCTCCGATGTTCCGCGGGCATTGGGCAGTCCTGACCGCGCTGGGGTCGTTTCTGCTCACGCGCGCAAGCGGCCTCACAGATGGTAGCCAGACGTGCAGCGTCTGTATCCGCCCATCACACGATGAGGCCGCGCAAGCGGTCTCATAGAAGGTTGCCAACTGTGAAACCTCTAGGAGATGATGTTTCAGATGTGGCCGCGCAAGCGGCCTCACAGATGGTAGCCAGACGTGCAACGTCTGGAACGTGAGGCGAAAATAAACAGCGCGTTGGAGACGCGCCAAGATGTGCGCGTTCGTGCCAGCGGTTGGGCAGCATGAACCATCCGATCAGGGAACGGGTCGCGCCGCTTTAGGCCGCGATACTCTCCGCAACGTTTCACGTCTGGCTACCCTTTAGTGGCGGCTGCCGCCCCCGGAGTCAATGCCGAGTGAAGATCGTAGATGCCCGTTTAGTTAGTTCATCTGCCGCTATGCCTTTGGGCTCCGTTAACCTGGTCTTTCTTTTCTCAATTGGTATAAGTCCTTGGTTGGTGAAGCGCGGGGCGTGGCCACAGGTCATTGGAGAGTAAGGAGAGTGACCGGTAGCACAGTGGAGAGTTCGACGCTTCCATTTCTCACAATCCATGAATCACGGATCACGAACCCCGAACCCGACCCACGTTCCACGAGCCACGGAGCACGGCTCACGAATCACGGATCACGAACCACGAGTAACGCTGTCGCAATGTTACATGGTTCGCAGCGTAGGACGCCTTGATGCTACGCTGATGCGTGTGAGGCAGAGCGATGACGACGTTATATCTGACCGAACAAGGCTCAACACTTCAGCGCCAGAATGAGCGGCTGATCATCAAAAACGGTGATGGCACAGTCAATGAGATTCCGCTTATCAAAGTTGACCGTGTTGTTGTGCTGGGTCGCGTCCATTTGACCACAGGCGCGATCAATACGCTGCTCAGTAACGGCATTGACACCACGTTCTTGAGCAGCCGCGGCCAACTGCGCGGGCGGCTGACGGCGCTCGAATCGAAAAATGCCCCATTACGCCTGAAACAATACGAACGCGCTTCTGACCCTTCGTTCTGCTATGAGGTGGCTCGTCGTATTGTCCGTTCCAAGATCACCAGCAGCTTGCGCGTGGTCATGCGCTACGAGCGCAACCATCCTGAAGCCGATTTTCAAGCCCAGATGCGCGAACTGGAGCGCACCTTGCTCTCCGGCCTGCGCGCTGAAACGCTTGATGGATTGCGCGGCATCGAAGGCCACGCCGCCGCCATTTACTTTGCCACCTACGGCCAAATGTTTCGCGGCCCACTCCGCTTCCATAAGCGCAGCCGCCGCCCACCGCTGGACCCGGTCAACGCCGTCCTCTCGTTCGGCTACACGTTGCTCACAGCGGAAGCTATCGGCATCGTCTCAGCCGTTGGCTTTGATCCCTATATCGGTTTCTTTCACGCGATGGAGTATGGCCGTTGCTCGCTGGCGCTGGACCTGATCGAAGAGTTTCGCGCCGCCATCATTGATCGAATGGCTCTGACCTTGTTCAATAACCAAATCCTGACGCCGGAAGACTTCCATGCTGTCGAAACCGGCGGCATCTGGCTTAATGAACAAGGGCGAAAGCGCTTCCTCGCCGAATACGACCGCACCATGGCTCGTAAGTTCGTCAGCCGTCATACCGGCCATCAAACCACCTTTCGCCGCTTGATGCTCAATCAAGCTGAGCGATTGGCCCGTACCGTGCAATTTAACGAACCCTACGAGCCTTACGAGGCTGAACATTAATCCGAACGTGGCTCGTGGCTCGCTCCACGCTTCGCTGTTGATGACTGACAAGCCACCGGCCACCAACAGAGATTGGAAATCGAGGAGAGATATTGAGCATCACAGCTTGAAATCGTGAGTCGGATCATGGATCACAGACCCACAGATCACGAACCACGACCCACGGATCACGGACGACGAATCCCGGACCACGGATCACGAGTCACAGCCCACGAATCCCAGATCACGAATCATGCCGATCAAACGCATCATGTTCTACATTATCAGCTACGACATCGCCGACGACAAACGCCGCGTGGAAGTAGCCAAAACATTAGAAGGCTTCGGGTCCCGCGTGCAGTACAGCGTATTTGAGTGCCTGTTGACTCAGGATCAATTCGACGTGCTCATGCGCCGGCTCTCGGCACTAATTGACCAGACGACGGATTCACTCCGCTCCTATCGGCTCTGCAACGCCTGCGTGGACGAAATTGTGCTCAAGGGCCGCGGCGAGGTTACCCAGGATGAAGATGTCTACGTCTATTGATGCCTTTTCTGCTCAGCGCCTGCTTGGCCTAGCGGCGACCTCGGCCGCTCAGTTTTCGCGCTCTTTATCGGTACTGTACGGCTCATCGCAGCTTGGCTACGTTGTTGCGCCGCCTGGCTAATCACTAGATTATAATGGACTTGTCGGTTCTATCTGGCGCCTCCTTAAATATCGCTTGCCTTGGCATCCCATTTTGTTGTATAAGAAGGGGGGTTATCACAAATCACGTATCTGCTGTTTGACAAATGAATTAGCGAGTTTTTGAGGGCCTTTCAGTGGCACTTTTAGCTGTTGAAAAATGTCGTCCAAGGGGGGGTTATCACTGGAGGCTTGCAAGTTGTTGAAAATAAAGGGCCGAAAATGGGCACAGTCGGAAAACAGGACTCGCTTCAAAGAGGATTGCGACTGATAATATAATACTCCCCGTCCCACGTGACCATTGCGGGGTCGGAAAACAGGACTCGCTTCAAAGAGGATTGCGACCGTTGAGGCGGAAGGTTACCCGCACTTCGTCACGTGGGAGTCGGAAAACAGGACTCGCTTCAAAGAGGATTGCGACG
>JANWZE010000093.1 GCA_025054955.1 Blastocatellia bacterium
GGTTTGACCGTAGATCTTGTGATCCATGAGGACGGGCATGTGAACGATCTCAAGCTGAGGCAGAATATCGAGCAGTGGCTCGCCAACATCGAGGATCGTGACTTCGCATCCCCCGCAGATGGCGAACCACTCTTGAGCGAGTCGCACCGCCATAGGTCACCTCCTTTTTGGATTCGTCGACCACCGCAGTCTGCCGAAAATAACCGGCCGATACTATCCGGCCATGCGATAGGGGCTCGGCCCCAAGCGTCGGACTTGCTCGACCATCTCAGTGACGACTTGAGCAAAGCGCTGCGCTTCGGAAGCCGAGACCCATTCCAAACGAAAGCGTTCCGGCTCCAGACCGAAGTCTTCGAGCATCAACTCAATGGCTTCGGCGCGGGCCTTGGCACGCAGATTCCCCTCCAGGTAATGGCAATCACCCGGATGACAGCCACAGATGAGCACCCCATCAGCGCCGCTGGTGAGCGCCTCGATGACGAAATTCGGATGAATCATGCCGGTGCACTGCACCCGAATGATGCGGATATTGGGCGGATACTGGATGCGCGATGTGCCCGCGAGATCTGCTCCGGCATACGCACACCAGTAGCAGCAAAAAGTGATGATTAACGGTTCAAATTGCTCGTCGCTCATGGGACGTTCTCTCCTGAAAAATCCTCCCCAGCGGATGAAAAATCCCGACGGATCATCCGCCGGCGCCATTGGCCCGTTGGCGAGATCCCTTCATGTCATCACCCCCAATGCGGCTTTCACTTCCGCCAACAATTGCTCCGGTCGGAAGTGCCAGACGTAAATCGCCCTCTTCGGGCAGGTCGCCATGCACGTGCCGCAGCCCTTGCAGATGGCTTCGTTCACTTCCACCCGCTTCTTGACTTCTCCGTTCACAACGTACTCAACGAGCGTGATTGCCTTGAACGGACACGGATCCACACAATACGCGCAGCCATCGCAGTTTTCGGTGACGACGTGGGAAATGGTCGGTTCCAGTTCGATCGTATCCTTCGAGAGAATCGTCGCCGCCCGTGCCGCCGCGCCCAAGGCTTGCGAGATGACCTCCTCAATGGCCAGCGGAGAATGTGCGTTCCCGCAGAGGAAAATGCCGTCGGTGGCGAAGTCGAGCGGTCGCAGCTTGCGATGCGCTTCGAGGAAGAACCGGTCTTCGCTCAGCGGGACTTTGAGCAACTGCGCCAATTCCTTGTTATCCTCACGCGGAATTGTGGCGGCCGCCAAAATGACATGGTCCACGAGCAACTCGATGGTCTCGCCGAGCGTCTCATCTCGCACGATGACGGCGAGTCTGCCATTCCGCTGGACGACGGTGGGCGGCCGATCATCGGCGTAGCGGATGAACGCGACGCCGAGTTTGCGAGCCTTCGTGTAGTAGGCTTCACGGAATCCGTAGGTGCGCATCTCTCGATAGAGCACATAGACCTGCATGTCGGGATCACGCTCTTTGAGCTTCAGAGCGTGTTTGATCGTCTCGGAGCAGCAGGTGCGACTGCAATACGGGCGCTCTTTATTTCGGGAACCGACGCACTGAATGAAGGCGACGGACTTCGCCCTGAACCCGTTGCTGGCGATACGTTCTTCCAGTTGATGATGCAGCAAGACGCGGTCGTCCTGACCGTAGAGAAACTCCGTCGGCGTGTAGGTCTGCGCGCCTGTTGCCACAACAATGACGCCGTGGCGTATCTCTGTTGTTGCGCCGTTGCCGCCCGCCGCGATCTTCGATTCGAAGTTGCCGAGCGAGCCTTTGACCTCAGCGAGCGCCGCATTGGTGTAGACGCGGATGTTCGGATGAGCGGTGACAGTAGCAATCAGCGTCTTCAAGGCGGCCTGTGGGTCTTCGCCATTGAGCAAGTAGTAAGCGCCTCGCAGGTAGCCGCCAAGCTGGCCCTCTTTCTCAACGAGGTGCACGGTGAAGCCTTGATCGGCCAGTGCCACTGCCGCTGTCATGCCTGCCAAACCGCCGCCGATGACGAGCGCGTCATGGCTCACCTCCAGCGGACGTGGGTAGAGCGGATCGTTCAGCTTCACTTTGGCCACAACCATGCGGACAAGGTCTTTGGCTTTTTCTGTTGCTCTATCCGGCTCGTGACTGTGCACCCAGGAGCAATGTTCGCGGATGTTGGCCATCTCGAAGTAGTAAGGATTCAATCCCGCTGATCGAACCGCGCTGCGGAAAAGCGCCTCGTGCGTGCGCGGCGTGCACGAAGCCACGACCACGCGATTGAGGCCGTACTCTTTGATCTTCTCCTTGATGCGTTCGAGACTGTCGTTTGAACAGGTGTAGAGGTTGTTCTCGGCATACACAACGCCCGGCAGCGTGTGGGCGTATTCGACCACGGCCGGAACGTTCACGACGCCGGCGATGTTCGTCCCGCAGTGGCAGACGAAGACGCCAACGCGCGGCTCCTGTCCGCGCACGTCAATTTCCGGCGGATAGACCGTGGGAGCGATGAGACTGCCACGCGCTTCGCCGAGCAATGCCATCACTCGCGCTGCCGCTGCCGAGGCTTGTGACACCGTCTCCGGAATGTCCTTCGGCTCAGTGAAAGGGCCGGCCACGTAGATTCCGTCGCACCCGGATTCTACGGGACTGAAGATCGAGGTCTCACAGAATCCGAAACGATTCAGCCGCACACCGAATGTCTCGGCAATCTGGCGCACGCTCCGAGGCGGCTGCATGCCGACGGAGAGCACAACGAGGTCGTATTCCTTCGCCACTTTGCGGTCGTCTTCGGTCAGATAGGTGATCCTGAGATTCTTCGTCTCCGGAATCTCTTCGACGACCGGCACGCGGCAGCGAATGTAGTTGACGCCCAGCTTCCTGGCGGTCTCGTAGTATGCCTCGAAGCCTTTGCTGAACGCCCGGACATCCATGAAGAAGATGTCGCACTGGAGGTCTTCACCTGCGTGTTCTTTGGCGATGATGGCCTCTTTGGTGGCGTACATACAGCAGACCGACGAGCAATAGTCGCGCTCGTAGT
>JANWZE010000094.1 GCA_025054955.1 Blastocatellia bacterium
TATACGCTTATCGGTGATGTTGACCCCCGTTCTGTTGCGCCGGTAGCCGGCTACTTGACGCCAGTGCCTGGCGGCGTAGGCCCGCTGACGATTGCGCGGCTGATGAAAAACACGGTGCAAGCAGCAAAACAACGACGTGGAATGTGAGACACGCTCAACACGAACACACTCGTCGGCAACCACCGCCAATGATGTTGACGTCATGTGACCACTTCAATTCACTGCCAGAAAGCAGAGCAAACCCTCGTCTGCTCGGTCTTTTTCTTCCAGGGAGCGGTAGTCAGACTACTGCCCGCTGCAACAGGATCATATACCGGCCTATCCATGGGTCGGGTCCGTAACGTGCCCTCCATTTCCTGTTGGATTCTCTGTCGTGCAAGTTCGACGTACCTGGGAACAATCTCCGCTCCAACGCCTCGGCGCCCATGACGAATGGCAGCAATCACCGAAGTGCCCGTTCCGAGGAACGGATCCAACACCCAATCTCCTTCATTGGTGAGAGACAATACTAATCGCTCAATCAGCTCAACGGGAAACTGGCACGGATGCTCGGTCTTCTCGACATGATTATTCTTTACATTATGGAATCACCCACAGGTCACCCGGATTTTTGCCCAGCGGGTTACAGGAGTACTGACTGGCTTTCGGACCCTTAAAGTACTTTTTCCCAGGGTATTTCTGAGGGACTCGCACCGCATCGAGATTGAAGACGTACTCATCTGATTTGGTGAACCAGATGATCGTTTCGTACCGACCGGAAAAACGGCGGCTACAGTGCAATCCATGTTCAAAGTGCCAGATAATGCGGTTCCGCATACGCAGACCAAGACCAGAGAAGATGGGATACAGGACGGTGTCCAAGGGAATGATGGCCCCTCGGTCAACGTAGTTTCCCACCTGCCAGCAAATACTACCTTGGGGGGATAAGGTGCGCACGCACTCGGCAATCACTTGTGCTTGCTGCCGGACGTACAGGTCAAGACAGAGCCTCTTTTCATATTCCTTGCCGATGTTGTACGGGGGTGAAGTGACAACGAGTTGGATTGATTCATCCGGAATCGCTTTCAAAAGATCGAGACAGTCACCGGGATAGACGACGATGGATTCGGATAAGGCGAATTCATCGGCAATCTTGCGAGCTTTGTTAAACAAGGGTTGAGGGTAAAACGTCATGCTCATTTCCTTCAGTTGGTCGTTCCGGTCAGACCTAGCACCTCTTGTTGCACTGCTTGATCTCGACGCACGCCTTCACCTGCGGTGATGCTCACCCGATAGTTGCAGTCTGTGTTGTAGCAGTAATGAATCGTTTCCTGTTTCCTAGTTACTTTCTCCAGCAAGAACGCAGCGCCACACTGAGGACATGCCTGCTTGATCGGCTTGTCCCACAAAGTTACGTCGCAGGCGGGATAGTTGCTGCACCCGTAAAAGATTTTGCCTCGGCGCGACTTTCGCCGAACCAGTTCGCCCTTACAATTCGTCCGTGGGCACGCAATGCCGAGCTTATCCTGTTTGATGTAGGAACAGGCGGGACGGCGACTACAGGCGATATACTCGCCGTATGGCCCATGCTTGAGCATCAGTGGGCTCCCACATTCGGGACACTTCTCGTCCAAGACCTTGTCGGCGGCGGCCAGTTGGCCGTCTTTCTTGATACGACGCGTTGTTTTGCACTCAGGGTAACCGGTGCAAGCGAGGAATTGACCCCAGCGCCCCTTTTTCAACGTCATCGGGCGACCGCAGTTCTCGCAGGTGACAGCTTCGTAGGGGCTCTCGGCCGACTCCCCGTCCTGTTGCGCCTCAGCAGACTTGCGGGTCGCGCCGCACGTTTGATTGGTGCACGCCAGATAGTACCCGTAGCGGCCAATCTTCAGTAGCATCGGCGAGCCACACTGATGACAGGTTTCCTCAGAGGCGACGCCCTTTTTCATGTTGTTCATTTTTTGTTCGGCTTGCCTCAGGTCTTTTTCAAACTTCTCGTAAAACTCACGAATCGCTGTGACCCACTGCCGACGCCCTTCTTCGACTTCGTCCAGTTCTTCTTCCATGCGGGCCGTGTATTGCACGTTGAACAAATCATCGAAGCTTTCGACCAACAGATCATTGACAACCATGCCAAGGTCTGTCGGCTTGAATTGGTTCTTCACCTTTTGGACGTACTCACGGTCCTGAATGACCGTCAAGATTTGCGCATACGTCGAGGGACGACCAACACCGTTTTCTTCCAGCGCCTTGACCAACGTCGCCTCTGTATAGCGCGGCGGCGGCGTGGTCATGTGTTGTTCCGGCTTCAGCTCGTTGAGCGTCAGCACGTCGCCTGCTGCGACTTTCGGCAACACGACGGACGCTTCTTCCTCATCTTTTGGCTGCTCGTCCTTCCCCTCTTCGTAGACGGCCAAGAAGCCAGCGAACTTCAACACAGAACCGGTGGCGCGGAACAAGTAGTCGCCAGCTTCAATCTCAATAATGGTTTGATCAAACACAGCAGGCTTCATCTGTGAGGCCACGAAGCGTTGCCAGATCAATTGATACAGGGCGAGCTCATCCTTGCTCAAATAAGGTTTGAGTCGTTCGGGTGTTCGCGCTACCGACGTTGGTCGGATCGCCTCGTGCGCTTCTTGCGCGCCTTCTTTGGAGCGATACACCATCGGCTTGTCCGGCACATACTGGTCGCCATACTGCTGCCGCACAAATGCGCGCACTTCATCCAATGCTGTTTCTGAAATGCGCGTTGAATCCGTGCGCATGTAGGTGATCAACCCAACGGTTCCTTCCTCGCCAATGTCAACTCCTTCGTAGAGCTTTTGCGCCAGCTTCATCGTCTTGGCGACAGGAAATCGCAACTTTCGCGAGGCTTCCTGTTGGAGCTTACTGGTGATGAATGGGGGCACAGGGTTGCGTTTTTTCTCTTTTGTCTCGACCGACACCACTTTGAACTCAGCGTGCTGGACGGCTGAGACAATGTGCTTCATTTCCTCTTCGGTCTTGACATGAACCTCGTTGGCTTTGAGCGGCTTGTCAAACTCACTGGTTTTTAGTGACCACGTGTTGCCATCCTCAGCGCGACCGCCAACCAATCGGGCAACAAACGGCGGCGGCAATGCAGCGCTCAGGTTGGCCTCTAGCGTCCAATACTCTGTCGGAACAAACGCTTGAATCTCGCGCTCGCGCTCGACAACCAAGCGCAACGCGACCGATTGCACACGTCCGGCTGACAAGCCGCGACGCACTTTCTTCCATAACAGCGGACTGACCTGATAACCAACCAACCGATCCAACACGCGGCGAGCCTGTTGTGCGTCCACGCGATGCTGATTGATCTGGCCAGGGTGCTCGAACGCGCGACGCACGGCGCTTTGAGTGATCTCATTAAACTGCACACGATACACCGGCTTGGGATCATTGGGGCCTACCAAGACCTCTTTCAGGTGCTGACAAATGGCTTCGCCTTCACGGTCTGGGTCAGCGGCCAGATAGATAGCCTCAGCCTGCTCAGCCGCTTCTTTCAGATGCTTAATTGTCTTGCTATTGTTCCGCTTGCGACTATCGGGGATGATCTCGTAAGTGGGCTGGAAGTTATTCGCAATGTCTACCCCAAATTCGTTCGCCGGCAAATCTTTGATGTGGCCGATAGAAGCCATCACACGATAGTCTCGACCCAGGTATTTGTTAATCGTCTTGGCCTTGGCCGGTGATTCAACAACAACCAAATTCTTAGCCATAACTCACAACTTTTTGATAAAGTTTTTTCCGGGAAGCTGCTTGATGACATCCTTGATTTCCAGATCAAGCAGCACACGCATCAACTCCGGCGAATCCAGTTCGCTGCTCATCAGTAACGTATCCATGTGAACCGGCTCGTCAGTTGACAATAGGCCAACCACTCTGGCCTCTGCTGGACTGAGTACCAAGGCTGGCTGTTGAGGTTGATCGGTATCCGCTGTCGTTTCATTGGCCAAAATCCGTTTACGCACATCGTAGGGGAGTTCTTCGACCACATCGCGCCATGTCTGGACAAGTTTGGCGCCTTGTTTGATCAAATAGTTTGGGCCGAAGCTCTTGCTCGACGTGATATTGCCGGGCACAGCAAACACCTCGCGATTTTGTTCCAGCGCCATTCGAGCCGTAATCAACGAGCCGCTTTGCGGCGCGGCCTCGACGACAAGCACACCTAAGCTCAATCCGCTGATCAGACGATTGCGGAACGGAAAATTGTGCGGCACGGCCGGCGTGCCCAGTGTGAATTCGGTGACCATGGCGCCATGCTGGCAAATCGGCTCTCGCAATGAGCGATTTTCCCACGGGTATTCCACATCCAGCCCGGTACCTAACACGGCGATGGTTTGTCCGCCGGCTTCCAGTGCTGCTCGATGCGCTGCGCCGTCAACCCCTCGGGCAAAACCAGAGACGATGACAAGCCCGCGCGTGGCCAATTCACAGGCCAGTTGTCGGGTTGCGTTCGCGCCATACGTGGAAGGCTGGCGTGTGCCCACAATAGCCACCGATGGCTGATTCAATGCGCGATCGAGATCGCCCATAGCGTAAAGCACAATCGGCGGATCATGAATCTGCTTGAGCAAGGCCGGATAACGTGGATCATCCAACGTGAGCGCCTCGGCTTTGAGCCTGTCCAGCTTTTTCAATTCCTCATCGGCCAGCCGACGTGGTTCGCTTGAGTGCAGTTGTTGGATCAGGTCCTCGTTCACTCCGACGCCGGCTAAGGCGGCCCGAGAGGCTGTCAATACGGCGCGAGGTGTTCCAAAAGTTTCCAGCAAACGCGACGCCGTTCGCGAACCGACACCGGTGACTAAGCTCAACGTGATCCACTCATGCAATGTCGCGTTGGTGTCACTCATCAAGAATCTCCGCGTCGGTGCTCAGTCTGTCCGTGGCGGAGGCGAGTGAGAATCGAACTCACCGGACCCGCCTCTCGACGAATCCCAACGGGTTTGAAGCCCGCGGAAGCCACCAGGCTCCGTGCACCTCCAAACTTGACAAGCTAACGGAATGGTTCAGGGAAAGTCAAGTGAGGGCTCCCTCAACGCACAATGGCATTAAGTTGGTGGAGTTGGATAGAACGCGGATGCGGCGGATGCGGCGGATTTTCACGGATTGATCCGCGTTGATCGGCCGAATCCGTGTCATCCGCGTTCCATCAACGGCATTAGTTCGTGGAGTTGGATAGAACGCGGATGCGGCGGATGCGGCGGATTTTCACGGATTGATCCGCGTTGATCGGCCGAATCCGTGTCATCCGCGTTCCATGAGCTTCTTAACTCAATGCCATTGCTCTCAGCGCAATCCCCGTTGAGTAAAACAAACTCGAAACTTTCTGCGCGTCGCGCGACGAAGCAATTCTGGTGACCTCACTCGAAGGCGAGTTGGCATAGAGAGGAAACTAAGTCGAACTGACCTTTACCCGGATGGAGAAGCTCAATAAAATGGCGCAGGCGGGTGAAATGCCGCTCGTTGTTTGACGCAGTTATGCCCTGCCCTTTGCCCGTCGCTAACGCGATGGTCTGTAACTAACGAGGCGACGGGTCGTTGCCGTCGTTGCGCGGCGGTGGGGGCTGTGGTACGGGATTTGCTCAATAGACGGTATTTGCTCATTTCCGACAGCATGAATTGAAAGAAGGAGGATTCAAACAATGAGGAAAAATGTACCGTGTTGTTTTACTGCATTCTGCGCGCTGGCACTGCTGCTGGGCATGAGTCTGGCAGCACCCGCTCGCGCGCAAGAGATCACCGGAACGATCGCCGGTTTCGTCAAGGATACAACCGGCGCGGTTGTTCCCGGTGCTGATGTCCGAGTTCGCAACATGGCCACCGGGTTGGAGCGGCAGGTCTCCACCAGCAGTGAGGGAGAATATACCGTGACGTTGCTGCCGGTTGGCATGTATGAGGTTCTGGTCGAAGCGCCCGGCTTCAAGAAAGCGGCTGTGCGGGACATCAAGCTGTCGGTCAATGACCGATTGCGGGTAGATGTGACGCTTGAAGTCGGTCAAGTCACAGAGACGATCATCGTCGTCGGCGAAGTCCCCGCCGTGCAAATGGAGACGGCGGAAGTCGGCACGGTGATCACGGGAACGCTCGTGAAAGAAATGCCTCTCAATGGCCGAAGCCTTTATCAACTGGTTGCGCTGCAACCAGGTGTGTCGGCTGCCGGCGCCCTCATCAGCGGTCGCGTCGGTGTCGGCCTGGATAATCTGGCCTCGGTCAACATCAACGGTGCGCGCGCGTCGCAAAATAACTGGCTCATTGATGGCGCGGACAATGTGGACACCGGCTCGAATCTGGCCGTCATCAATTATATCAGCGTGGACAGCGTCGCCGAGTTCAAGATCCTGCGGGGCAACTATAGCGCCGAGTTTGGTCGGAGCGCCGGCGGACAGATTAACGTGGTGACCAAGAGCGGAACCAATAGCTTTCACGGGGGAGCCTTCGAGTTCTGGCGCAATGACATCATGGATGCGCGGAATTTCTTCAGCACGTTGGATCGAGATCGAGACGGAAAGGCCGATCCGGCCCTGCTCCGGTATCACAATTTTGGCTGGAACCTCGGTGGTCCCATCAAACGCGACAAACTCCTCTTCTTTTTCAACCAGGAAGTGCGGCGGGTTCGCACCGTGCGTGGTGGAGGTGTCGTGATCACGCGAGTGCCGACTGAGCGTCAACGCCGCGGCGACTTCAGCGAATTTCCTTCGGTGGTGATTCGTGATCCGTTGACGGGTCAGCCCTTCCCTGGAAACGTCATCCCTGCAGATCGCATAGACGCGAACGCGCGAGCGCTTTTGTCGGTCTTTCCTTTGCCCAATTCCGATCCGGCAGTTCTGGGCGGGAATCGAAACTTCTCGGCAGCGGCTCCGAGCGGTCGGAATTATCGTGAAGAGCTGATCCGCGTGGACTATAACATAACGGATCGTCACAAAGTGTTCGGTCGCTTCATCCACGACAGCATCCCCTCGACCGAACCGTTCGGCGAGATCTTCGGCACCAACAATGCTGCTTTTCCTGGTGTAGCCGATACCAAGACCAACATTCCGGGACGAAACCTGGTAGCTGAGTGGAACTGGATTGCATCGCCTACGTTGGTTAACAATGTGGCCTTCAATTACTCGCGCGGCGCTATCGTCAGTGAGATCACCGGTCGCGCCTCGCGGAGAGCCGCGGGAGTGAATATCCCTGAGATCTTCCCGGAAAACCCTGCCGGCGTCTTACCGGGTATTTCCTTTGGCTCCGGCGGCTATGGTGGGTTCAACTTCTTCGGCCCCTACGACAACAACTACGGCTCCTATCGCGTCAAGGATACGCTCTCACTGGTTCGCGGCAGACATGCGCTCAAGATGGGCGTGTTGTTGTCATGGGAATTCAAGAATGAGAACGCCGCCAGCGGTACCAACGGCGCGTTTGTCTTTCCGGGGACGTCGTCGGCAACCTACACTTCAACCGGAGATGCCTTTGCTGACTTTCTGCTCGGTCGGGCGTCGTCCTATAGCGAATCAGACATTGACATCACTTCGCACCTTCGTTACGACATGTACGAAGCGTTCATTCAAGATGATTGGAAAGCCACGCCCAATCTGACGCTCAATCTCGGTTTGCGCTGGTCGTTCATTCGTCCGCCCTATGACACGAAGAATGTGCTGACGAATTTTGATCCAACTCTCTTCAATCCCGCCCGAGCATACCAGATTGACTCCGCGGGTAATCGCGTTCCTGGAACCGGCGATCCGCTCAACGGCCTGGTGATTGCGGGGCGGAATTCACCCTTCGGTCGTCGGGTGGTGGATTCGCACTGGGACACGTTCGGACCTCGATTTGGCTTTGCCTGGGATCCTTTTGGCACTGGCAAGACGGCGATTCGCGGGGGCTACGGCATCTACTTCGACCGCACGCTGGTGGGCATTGCCTTGCAGAACGCCTTTATCAATCCTCCGTTTGTGACGACGGCGGAATTTTTGGCGGCTGGAGCGGCTGGCACGCCGACGCTGGCGAATCCTTCTGGTGGAGCACAACGGAATCAGGAGATCATCGTTCGGAGCCTGATCTCCATGAGTCCGGAGTTTCTCGTGCCGACGGTGCAGCACTGGAGTTTCGGGATTCAGCGGGAACTCTGGTGGGGGATAGCCGTGGATGCATCCTACGTCGGCAATCACGGGACGCATCTGCTCAGGGCCGTGCGCATCAATCAAACGCCGCCGGGTACTCCGTCTCCTCCGGCAGCCTATGCGCGATTCCGCGGCTGGGGAACGATTACTGAACGGCAAACGTCGGCCAGTTCTCGATACGATTCGTTCCAGCTCGGCTTGAACAAGCGGTTCTCGCACGGTCTGCAGTTTGGCATCGCCTACACGCTCTCGAAAGTCATCACGGATTCTCCCGACGACCGCACGACCATTGCTCAGGATGTGCGGAATCTCCGACTGGATCGGGCGCTGGCGTCTTACGATAAGACGCATATTTTCGTGGCCAATTTCCTCTACGAGCTGCCGTTCTTCCGGCAAGCGCGACGCGCTGTCTACAACATCCTTGGCGGCTGGCAGGTTGGCGGGATCGCGCGAGGTGAATCGGGTACGCCGCTGACAATCACCATCTCGCCCAATCGCGCCAACTCGTTTTTTGGCGCGGCACAGCGGCCTGACCTGGTGGGCGATCCTCGAGGTCCGAGGACCGTGCGGCAGTGGTTCAATACGGCGGCCTTTGCGCTGCCGGCGCTCAACACCTTCGGCAACGCCGGGCGCGGCATTGTTCGCGGTCCGGGGCTTCATCTGTGGGACCTCTCGATCTACAAACGGTTCCGCGTGACCGAATCCGTCGGCATGCAGTTCCGGGCAGAGTTCTTCAACGCCTTCAACCACACCAATTTCTCTGGCGTGGGAACAGTGCTAGGGACGCCGACGTTTGGTCAGGTCACGTCGGCGCTCAGTCCGCGTGAAATCCAGCTCGGTCTGAGAATTGACTTCTGACGTAGCCGAGCCGCTGCTGTCTTTCAGAGAACCGAAATGGGGAAGCGGGCACGACCCGCTTCCCTGCGTGCCTCTCTGAGAAGTTGTCTGACTCGTCGTCGGAAGGCCATCCAGATGTGCAATGTATGGAATCGTTCGCCCGAATGCCTCACGCATTGGAGTTGTTCATGTCGCCCGCGGCGACGCCTCGAGTGGTTTGTGAACGAGTTTGCCATGGGGTGCAGGCTCCCAGCGTGCATCAGCCCGCAAGATGCGGGGCCCCCCAGGCTAGATGGAGTTGATCGCTCTAGAAACGACGAGAACGGATCACACACGGAACGCCAGTGCCAGACTCTCACAGGAATCGCCCATGAGCTCCGCGCTCGCCACGAACGATGAAAACACAATTCTTTGGTGAGCTTCGTGTGTTTCGTGGGCTATTTTCACGGGGTCGTCCTTGGGAAGCGGCGTCGTTAGACGCCGCCAGCGGGTAGCCAGACGTGAAACGTCTGGGGTCGGACATCACCCCCAATTCCCAAGGCGCCTTGGAGAGGCGCCAGCAGTTCTTCCATGGAGTCGTTCATGCAGGTGAACCGCTCGCCGCGAACACACACGGCTTGGCGCATCTCCAACGCGCCACGAGTGTTTGACCTGCTATTCCAGACGTTGCACGTCTGGCTACCTTCTGTTTGCGCCTCCGGCGCAAGCTGAGCTTGGACGTTTGCCGAGGAATCGCCCTTATGCTCCGCGCTCGCCACCAAGTTTTCAAGGGGGACTTCCGCGAGAGAATAATCGCAATAAAGGAATTTGCATCCGCGGCTATCAACTGCCGCTAACGCTAAAGCCCGGCCCGTGCTCAACTGGCCAAACGGCCATCCAGCAAAATCAGCGTGGCGCCTACCAGGTTGTAGACAAAATGAATGACAAAACACGGCAGAAGCCGGCCCGTGTATGCGCGAACGGCTGTCAACACCAGGCTCAGCAGCGTCAATGACACCAAAACCAGGAGGCTCCCTGCATACTGTGGAAAATGCACCAGCGCAAACAGCGCCGAGATACCGACGATCGCCGGAACCCGTCCCAACCGTGCTTCCAGTGACGGATACAACACGCCGCGATAGACCAGCTCTTCAACGAACGGGGCCGTCGCCACAGCCAGAAAAGCGACCCCCAAGCGAACCGCCGCCGAGGTTTTAATCAATTCCTCAAACTCCGTCGCTCCACTGGGCAAAAACATCTGCAAAAGAAATGACGAGCCATATACCAGGATCACTGTGAGCAAGGCTTGACGAAACCGAAATCGCGGATGCCATGACCACGCAATCACCTCGGTGAAACGACGACGCCAGCCGGTCACCACCGTCCATGCCATGAACATTGTCAATACATGGACAACCCCAACGCCGATGACGCCGATCAAGGCCGCTTGCGGGTTATTCATGAGCTCCTCCATGTTCTCAAGCGTGAGAGAAAGCCCTTTCGTTTGCGCCCAGATGCCAATCATGAACGGCGGGAGGGTGATCATCGTCAACATGAAGAACGCCAGCAGCGCGAGTGCCGTGCCTAAGCTCCAAGGCGGCGGCGTGCCGGCCGAAGCAGGCTCAGGCCCAGACCACGATGGCGGCGATGAACCAATCGGCGAGCGGCACATCGGACAGACGGAGCCGCCAGCCGTCACCATCTGCACAGGCGACCCGCAATATGAACAAAAACGTGTGATCTGTGATTCCATACAGCTTGGTTGCTACCGGAGCATATTAACATACCGGCCAAGTACTATTCAAAAATTGAGCTGTCAAACAATGATATGAACACTCCCAGAAGACCGGCGCGAGACAAGATGCGCCCATTGACTCATCGGTCTCTGAACTACTTCACCTCATGAGCCAATGGGCCAATCATTCCATCGCGCGATGCCGTAGCGGTGTGCCGATCACTGTTCCGGTTCGACGACAATCTCATTAACGACTGATTTGACGCCATCAATCTTCTGCACCCTTTGCTGAGCCAGCGCTTTCTCCTGCTCGGTTTTGACCGTTCCGTAGAGAGTGACCACACCGCGTTTGACTGAGGTTTGTACTGACTGCAGGGCTAGTTCATCGAGCACTCTGCGGACTTTCTCATCAATCGCACGGTCACGCTCTCTAGCTTTGTCGGAGGCGATGCCGCTGGCCACTATCAGCGGGAGAATGCCCGTCGGCAAGCGCGCTTCGGAGACCAAATCGCTATTCTCGCGCCATGAGCCGATGACCACAGGCTCAGATGAGGCGCGAAATGGCGACAGCGCGTGCGCCAGTCGAGGCTCCTCTGCAATCGCCTCTTTGCGGAGCGCTTCAAACAAATCGTTGAGCGCAGCAGACGACACATACGCCCAGACGGCCAGGTCCTGAGGCATGCCTTGCATGGCACGCAGGAAATCGGTGTCAGCAGCCAGCGAACGGCCTGACTTACGCTCGCGAATCAACTGTCGTAACCCGTCTAAGTTAGGATTAAACGCGAGGAAATTACCAATAATGGAATAGCCACCATCGCCAAGTTTCTGGATATCCACGTCACCTTCTCGAAGGGAGGTTGAGGTGGTGGATTGCTCGGCGCTCATTATCCTCGTTAGATTCTTGATCACGCCTTCGATCACCTCACGGTTGCGTAGCTCCAGCAGAACATTCAGGTTTGTTGGAAGAGGTGATTTTTGCTGGATTGTCGCTTCGAGGAGAAAATCAAGCGAATCCAGGCTGATGGTGATGCCTCCCAGCGCCGGCAGGATCTGATCGCGGATGCGATAGCCGAGCATGAGTTCAACCATGGGAATGAGCGAGCCGCTGCCTTCCTTAGCCCCTGCCATGGTGTTCACAATCGGCACGATGAGATCGTAGAGCGTCTGCCAATCAGGCATCAGCGTGACGGCGAAATCGGTGCTGGGGGGCAACCACTGAGCAGCTCGCAACCCATTTTGGCCACTCTTGAATAAATTCCACAGTCCGCGTGTTGTGCTCGCGGTTTGCCGGTCGAGGGCAAGCGCTTTGATGATGGTCTGGGTTTGATGGAACTGGAGGCCGGCAGCTATCTTAGGAGATTGCTTCAGATCAACCAGGCGCGACATGTCCAGTACGTCGGCCACAGCTCCCACGTTAGCTTTCTTTGCGACATCGTCAACCAGCTCAGTTGCACGGCCCAGATTCACATACAAAAAGACTGGCGAATCAGCCAGCCGCGCACGCGCCGCCACGTAATCAAGCTCACCGGCCAAACTCTTGACCGGCCCGCGCGCTGTCACGATTCGATTGACCACCTCTCGATCACCAGCAACCAACGTGTCATGTAAGCTGGCAAACGTGATCCCAAGCTCATTCTCCTTTTTTCCAGATAACCGGGCGAAGGCTTGTTCCAGTTCAGACTGCTTCTCCAGCGCCAGCAGCAAATTGTCCGGAGAAGTAAACTTGATCAGAACTGCCACCAACGGGTCTTTGTTGTTCGCGGCGGAGCGGGTGGGAGCACTGCCAGCGCGTTTTTTCCTGGCCGGCGCAGCGCCTTTCTTTGAGGCTGGTGCTGCCTTGACCGGCGGAGGAGACCAGACGCCAATGGCCATATCAGCCCCTTCAACTAATGGAGCAAGCATGGACCAAGCCGTCTCTAGCAGTTTCGCCTTTTCTAACCCCTTCTGGTAGTCGTCGTCTAACAACGGACCAAACCTTTTGAAAAACTCGAGCAGTTGCAATGACTCAATCTGCGATTTGATGTCTCGGACTTCCAAATAAGCCATCGCACTCGTGTCAACCAATTGATCGAGCGGCCGCGCAGGCGTTGCTTGCGCGTTACTCGTCGCCGGCTGAGCTTGAGAGGCAGCGCGGTTGGCTTTGGTTTGGCTGGCTGCTCCAGCACCTTGAATGGCAATCATCCCGCCCAGCAGGCAAAGGGTCACAGCCAGGACGAAAAGCCGAAGGCGCGTCGTGAACATTCTCATGGTATACGCTCCTTATTTGTAAACTTGTGATGAGACATCACAGATGCCATTGTACACTAAAAACATGGCCCATGAGATAACCGGAGAGAATTTTTGCTTGACCTTCCAACAGACCGATAGCCATCGCCTGAGCAATTGTTCTGCTGGCCTATCATCGTGCCGAGACGAACACACTATGCTTGAGACCGATGACCATCACTTGATCAATAGCTCTGCTGTCACTGAAGGGATCGAAGCAGCGGAAGCGCAGCAGGTGGCGCGCAAATCATCCACCGCATCACCGCGTCACCGCCACCCGCCATGCGCCTCTGCCATGCGTGAACGCAAACAGCGTCGTTTGACCATCTCGCTCCAGAAGCGAGAGCGCTTCGGTCACCACATTGGCAAAGCCTGTGTTCTCGACAAACCATGTGGCGCCGCCATCGGTCGAGACAAAGACGCCCACATCGGTGCCAATATAGAGTCGCTGTGTGTCGCGTGGATCAACGAGAATCACATGGACAGGAATATCCGGCAAGCCGGTCTCACCCTCGCCATCAATCGAGGTCCAGCTCGCGCCGCCGTCGGTTGTCTTCCATACGTGCTTACCGCCGAAGGTTGAATAGGTCGCGTAGGCGATCATTTCATCAATTGGATCAAACGCGACCCAGGAGACATATCCTGCGCGCGGGCGAACAGAGGGCCAGACCGTGTTGCTTGAAGCCGTCAGCGCGCGATCCGTGCGGTAGATGAAGCCATCGCGCGTGCCGGCCATCACGCGATTGGGATTGGTTGGCGCGATCGCGATGGCGCTGACCGAGCGATTCGTGCCGCTTGGACGGATGTTGACACTGGCTCGCTCCCATCGGTTACCGCCAGTGGTAGTCCGCCACAGGAATTGGCCGCCTGTCCACAGACGTTGCGGGTCATTTGGGTCCATCGTGAATGGCGTGATGAACAGAAGGCCGCCGTCGTTCAGGCCATTGGTGATGCTGAAAAACGACTGGCCGCCATTGGTTGACTTGCGCAAGTCTCCACGTTGCGTCTCGGCATAAAGGATGTTGGGATTGGTCGGATCAACAGCGCAGTAGCCACCGTCGCCGCCGAGGATTTCGATCCAGTTATTCGGGCCTAGTTCATCAGTCCCTAATAGCGTTCCGTTGTCCTGCGTGCCACCGAAATAGGCCTTCCCGTCAGGCATCGGCACGCCGTGATAAAATTGTGTCACTGCATAATTGTTGTTGAGACCTCGCCAGACAACCCGACCACTGGCAGGATTACATGGCGCATTTGGCTCGGTGGCCACCGGTGCCCGCGCATTGGTGGTGCGAAAGATGCCGCCATCGTTGGCCACATAGAGGATGCGATTGCTGACGCCATCGTACTGGGGATGGAACACCAGCTTGTGCTGATCGGCATGCACATAGCGAACACTGCCCGGACTCGCCCACCAATGCGACGCCTGCCCCCAACTCTTGCCGCCGTCGTCCGAGCGAAACAGATCAACACCGCCAACCCAGACGCGATCAGGATCAACCGGATCAACAGCGATGGCCATATCATACCACCCTTGATTGATGAACTGATCGCTGCCGAAACCGCACAGCGAGGCAACAGCGTAAACGGGATTGGAAAGCAAGAGGGTATTGAGCCTGTTGGGATCAGTGTTGCGCACTCGCGCGGTCCACGAACCCGGATCGCCGCTTTGATCAGAGCGAAATACAGCATGGAGGCCGTTCACATACGTCCCTGAAATAATGCTGGCCGAAACAGCATAAATGATGTTCTGGTTAGAGGGCGCAATAGCGAGCGCCGTGCGTCCCATGCCGTCTTCATTTAAGACAACTTCCCAGGCCTCATCACTCTCGGCTCGGATGTTTCGATAGACGGCCCCTTGAGCAAACGTGCCACAAGCAGCGAACAGATAATCTGATGACTGATCAGTCCGAATCACCAAATCCAAACAGCCGCCCGTGACATTCACGGGAAGCACAACCATCCAACTGACCCCACCATCGAGCGAGCGCCAAACGCCGGTGCGCGTGGCCGCATAGAGCCGACGCGAATCATGAGGGCTGACAACAAGAGCGTTGACGTAGTGAAAGTCGGCTGTATCAGTGCCCTTCAACCGAAACCACTGCATGCCGCCGTCGTCGGTTTTGAAGATACCCGCGCCGCGAACCGAATCTCCATTGAAATACCCTTCACCGGTCCCTGCATAAATGACGTTGGAATCATTGGGGTCCATCGCCAACGAGCAGACGGCTATATTGGGAAGCAAGTCGGTTAAGGGCGTCCAGTGATTTCCTTGATCCCAGGTCTTCCACACTCCACCGGCTACGCCGGCTGCATACATGATGTCGGGATTGCGCGGATCAATGAGCAACGCACGGGTACGGCCGCCCACATTGCCCGGACCCAACGGCTGCCATGTCCCTAACGCTTGAGCAGCCGCCGGCCATGACAACCAACGCCTCTGCTCAAGCGAGGGCAACTTCAGATTAAGCGCCGTCGAATAGCGCGGCATTCGCTCAATGTGTCGGATCGCAGCAAAGTATCTCTCCAGCGGCAACGTCTTCATGCCAACCGGCAGGCGCTTGAGCAAGTAGAAGGCTTGCGCTTGGTCTGGTTCATCATACCGGTTGGATTGGCGCTCTTTTCGTTGCTGTTTATGCTGGAGCCAGGCCATCTGCTCTGCGGTTAGAGCGGAGGCCGTGAACGGCGGTGGCAGCAGCGATGAGCGCGACGGCGCTATTCTGGTGTAAGTTCCACTGCTGACCAACGCTGCTAATATGAGAGCGGTTAAGATCAACCGATGAATGCGCGAGAATCTCGATGGTGACATGATTCACTAACCTTTTTCCGGGCTCATCTATGAAATTAGACTCAAAAAGATTCTAGCTGAGATTGCTGGTATGTCAACGCAGAGCAAGGAGCGCTTCAATATGTGTCTCCGGTATTTTTGAGGAATCGCCCCTATGCGACTGTGCGCCACGAGCCATGAAAACGAAGCCACCGAGGTGACAGAAGCCACCGAGCGCTCCCTGCCCTCTCTGCGCCCTCTGTGGCCATTTTCAAGGGAATCGCTCCTATGCAACAGCACGCCACGAACGATGAAGATCCACTTGCCACCAGCCTCCAAGTGCCGCTCATTCGCGCTTCACCGGTCTGAGCGTTTCATCCAGCCAGCCATTGAGGGTCAGCACGTAGACCTCTGGCTGAGGGATGTGTCCTCCTTCATACACGATCAGCCGCTTCGGCTAGTCTGGAGAAAAGCCATGTTTTGATGAAGCCACATGGAGACCAAGAGCAAGAACGTCTCGAGCCGCAGTCCACGATTTTCTGTGCGCAGTTCATGAGATCGTCATGATGGCAGATCACCTTTCAGAGGCCGCGCAACCGGCCTGCGACAACGTTGCCAAACGCGCAACGTGTGGGGCGGCAGAGCGAACCAGAGTGGCGTGCTGCAGACGCGTCCAGACGTGCGCATTCGCGGCCAGCGACCAGACAGCATGAACGAGTTGATGAGGGAACGGTGGCGCCTGCTGAAGGCGCGATATTAGCATCTGAGCCATGAGCGGCAGCCAGCACTTTGGCGCAGCAAAAACCTATCAGTAGACAAATTCTCGGATGTCGTAAAGCGTGACATGCGGATTGCCGACGAGTTGGCGGCGCAAGCTGCAACGAAGCGCGTCAAGCTGTTGCTGCTGTTCGTCAGGTGTCAGTGAACGAATCCGCGCTTGCGCAGCGTGCTCACTATACTCGGAACCGGGCGTTTCGACCAACGGAGATAGATACACGATGTCTTGCGAATCAAGCGATAGTTGGCTCAGCAGAGCGACCGTTTGCTCAACGTGCTGGTCGTAATAACGATCTCCGCCCACACCAATCAAGATAATGAGGCCAACGCTGACGCCGGCTTGTTTAAGCGTTGCCACCGTATCGAGCACCTGCTGGGACGTCGCCGGTTTGTTCAACCATCGCAACAGGTCATCGCACCCCGTCTCCACGCCAATATAGACGCGCCGTAGATGCCGCTCGTGCAGTGCTTGATAATCGGCGAGTGACTTTCTTTCGCCAGTGAACGCATCGAGAAACGAGTAGATGCCCCGAACACGCGGGCGCGACTCGCTGCCGATGCCACCCGCGTCGTCAGCCGCCACAACAAAGGCTCGGTTGATCTGATCAAACAGCGTCAACAAGCGGTCTTGTGGGATCAACAGCGCATTGGCGTCGCCCAGAAAAATCGTCTGCCGGAGATTGATCGCCCGCCCGAAAAAGCCTTTCACCGCCTCGATGTGTCGCTCAAACTCCTCGCCCGATTTGATGCGAAAGCGAATCTCCCGATAAAAGTGACAAAACGTACACTGGTTCCAGTGGCAACCTTGGGTGGCTTGTAGCACCACCGCATAGTACTGATCCGGTGGCAAGATGCCGACAGGCGTATACGCCGAAAAAAACCGCTCACGTTCCTGCTCCAGCCGATCAACCGTCCAGGCAGCTACTTGGTTGAGCCACTCCTGAGCTTGCCGCGTTGGGAGGCGGCCGCTGAGATGTTCCGCCAGTCGCCGCATGCGCGCTTCGGTCTGTCTCAAGAACGACTGCTTCTCTTCGGCCGATAACAAGCGAATCTGCTTCCACGGCGTCGGTTGATTCGGTTCGCGCCATTTTTTAATGACCCGATTATCCAGCGTTCTGACGTAGGTCTGCTCATTCACCCACGCTGTCAGCAACCTCCCTTCCGCATCAAACGAATAAACCTCCTCATCGTCAAACGACACCGCCAGCGCGTTTGGCTTGACGCTCAGCAGCACGCGTTGATTTCCGTTGACACGAACTTCAAGCAGCATTGTTGTCTCCATCTGACAAGATGTTGTTCACCGAGCAACACTTGATTGTAGGAATTTTGCAACCCGCTCACAAGAGAATCGGCCCATGCGCTGCGCGCCTGCCACGAACGATGAAAATGGTTATTTTAAGGGGAGCATGCGTTTTGGAGTGCGGCGGCAAGCCCGCAGGGCGCGACGCCGCTTTGGCCTGCTGCGTTGTGTTGGGACCGAAAGCGCCGTCGCCGCTTCGCTCTGCCGGCGCACTCCAAGAAAAAGTCAGGAATCGCCCATGCGCTGCGCGCCTGCCACGAACGATGAAAATGGTTATTTTCAGGGGAGCATGCGTTTTGGAGTGCGGCGGCAAGCCCGCAGGGCGCGACGCCGCTTTGGCCCGGTGCGGAGTGTCGGGACAGAAAGCGCCGTCGCCGCTTCGCTCTGCCGGCGCACTCCAAAAACTCAGGAATCACCCTTACGCTCCGTGCGCGCCACGAACGATGAAAATGGTTATTTTCATGGGAGCATGCGTTTTGGAGTGCGGCGGCAAGCCCGCAGGGCGCGACGCCGCTTTGGCCTGCTGCGGAGTGTCGGGACAGAAAGCGCCGTCGCCGCTTCGCTCTGCCGGCGCACTCCAAAAACTCAGGAATCACCCTTACGCTCCGTGCGCGCCACGAAC